>JBNKYI010000016.1:0-15423 GCA_050300815.1 Fibrobacterales bacterium | reverse complement strand
TAAATAAGGGCCCCAAACTTTATTCCATTTTTCACCTTCGTTCACGGTAAAAGAGGCGCTGTTGTAATGAACACCATTCATGCACACATGGATAATTCCACTGGCCGAATTAAGATCTTGTGAAGTGGGTCCACCGTTATAAAACTCAAAACCGCCTTGCACGACCCATAATCCGATTTGATTCTTTTTAGAGGTGTGTCCATAGGCATCGAGATCCCACACTTCTTTAGAATATTCGTATTTGCCATCATATGTTCCAGCGAGCACTCCCGAATTGAATTTAATGATTTCTGCAATCCCCGTACTTTCATAAGAATCGGTTAATTTATGCATTTGCCAGTTACGCACCTCATCCACAGCAATATAATCGGCTAGATAATCCGTTCCATCGTTGGCGATCCACCAGACCATTCGCCACGAACCGAGATCTAAAGAGCTTTGTCCTGATTTGTGCTTTAACGTGCTGGGATGCCTTGCGATAGAATAGGTGTATAAACCCTCGTCATCTTTCATCAAGACGTAGTGAATTTCAATGTTGACGGGGGTCATGTGAACATTGGGATCGTAATCGCGCACAAAAGCGACATCGATTCGGCTGGCCGTTGCATAATCAATGCGAAGATAGGTACCGCTCATTTTATCAAAGCCGGCACTGCTGGTCCAATCGTAATACATACCCGAACGAGATCCCGTTTGATTCGTTGTCTCGATGCCGTTTTTTTTAAGACTGCGAATATTGCCACTGTTTTGGTCGATGGTGGCTTGGATAATTCCATTGTCTAAGATATAATCGCTACCACTGCGATAACCAGTTGCATTGCTCGCGTAAATAATTCCTGTAAGTATAAAAAGCAATAAAAATTTCATATTCTCTCTGAAAAATTGAAACGTCATTTTGTGGGATGAGTCGAATTGGATCCCATTTTTGGCGAATTGTTTATGTGGGTAAACTATTTCAAAATCGATCGAAATCATAGCATTTAATCAAGGGTGCCTCTAAAAATTGCCTTGTCGATAGACAATTTTTAGAGGTCTAAAGGGCACTTCTTCAATGTGAGATTAAGCGATATTGCATTTTGGGAACATTTATTTGCTAAGAGGTCGAGACTCGTTAAAAAACAGATTTTTAAAAACGTATGATTAATCTATGCGTCTTTTAGATGAACTAAGCCACCTGAATCACCGATGGATTCCCAATGAGGTCTCACACTTAGAGCACCGCTACCTCTGTATTTCAAATTTGGTTTTTTTCATCATTTTTGTTTATCTCTTCATTCAATTGATGATGATTTTAGCGGGTGTTTATCCCGATGATGGTCGACTGTATGTCAGTCTTTTAATCTTTTTTTGTTATCCCATGTTTTATGCTCTCAAGTGGTATGGAGTAGCCCGCTTTAGTTTGTTGTTTCTCATATTGATGGGGGCGTTTTACTTTCCTTTGATTACGGGGCGATTTTCACAAGAGTTTTTTTACCGCACCTCTTATCAGCCACTAATTCTCATTTTTGGCTTGCTTTGGTGTTTGCACCCGCAGGCAGATCGCTTTTGGTTTTATCTGACGGTGGCCCTAACCTTTCCTATTGTGGCTCTGGGACCTTTGATCGCAGAAAAAATTAAGCCGGGCACGATTCCTGCAGACATGGCAGAAAAGTGGACTCAATTTACGGTTATTCCCGCGATGGTGTTTATTGGTGTATTGATTTCAGGCATTCTTTTGGTGAAGCAGAGAGAGAAGAGTTTAGATTCTCTTTCGATGAGTAATCAAAGATTACTTGAAGCCATTGTTGCAAATCAAGAGATTGCCAGAGATTTGCGAAAACAGGTAGAGAGCTCTACAGAAAAGATCAATTTGTTTCTCGCGTTGAATTCTCATGAGTTGCGTCTGCCTATTTCGAATATGAAAGGCCTGTATGCTATGCTAAAAAATGAAAATCATCTAAATGGAGGGCAGATAAATCAAGAGCTTCTCGATCATTTAGAAGCGACAATTGAGCATCTCGATCAAAAAATTCACCAAATAAATGAATCTCTTGAACAGAATCCGTCTTGATGGGCTGTTAAAGAGAAAGGTCTAAATTTTTAAAACACCCACATAGGGAAGATTTCGATAATGTTGGGCGTAATCCAAACCGTAACCCACGACGAATTCATCGGGAATTTCTTTTCCGCAGAAATCAATTTTAATCGGTGTTTGGCGACGAGAGGGCTTGTCGAGAAATGAGCAAATTCGAATGGATGCGGGTTGGCGTGCGGCTAAAAGGTCAAACACTCGACTGAGAGTGTTTCCCGTATCGACAATGTCTTCAACGAGTAAAATATCCTTGCCCAAAATCGATTCATCAAGATCCATAATGATCTTGATGTCTCCTGTGCTTTCAGTGCCATTGCCATAACTTGAGACGGTCATGAAGTCGACAACCATGGGTAAGTTGATGTGTCTGACTAAGTCAGCGGTGAAAATAAAAGAACCTCTCAACAATCCAACAACAATCAAGTCACAATTTGAATGACGATAGAACGCAGTAATTTCTTTTCCTAATCTTTGATTCGTTTTGCGAATCTCTTCGGCGCTGACCAGCACTTCGGGTGTGATATTTTCCATGAAAGAACTCAATTGGTTTGATTGAAAACAAAAATAAGGATTAATATGCTATAAATTGAAGAAGCTGATTTGATTTTGAATATCTCGAGAGGCGTGTTGCATTTCAGCAGCTTGCTCTCCAATTTGGGTGATTTCTTTGTGATTACTTGCGATCTGATGTGTGAGTTGGGTCAGTTCTTCGGCCATCTCGTTTAATTCTTTAGAGTAATTGCCGATGGTTTGCGTGATGTTTTCGGCTTTTTGATGGGTTTGATTGATATCGTCGTTGATTTGCTCCATACACTCTTGTTGCTCTGAACTGCTATCGACCGTTTTTTGTGAGATCAAATGCAAGTGACTTACCTGTTCGGTCATTTCCTGAATTTTTTCGATAGAACTTGTCGCTTGATTGAGCATTTCTTCAATTCTTGTGCTGATAAATTCAGTGGCATTTGCCGATTGTTTTGCGAGTTCTTTAACTTCTTGAGCGACAACTGCAAATCCCTTTCCTGCTTCACCAGCGCTGGCAGCTTCAATACTGGCATTGAGGGCGAGCAGATTGGTTTGGTTGGCAATTTCTTTGATCACACCCACAACTTTAGAAACTTCTTTAGATGAAATTTCTAGGCTCTCCATTTTTTCTATTGCCATCAGAGAAGATTCTTTAACTTGCCCAACAATAGAGAGCTCCTTCTGGCATTGCTCAATGACACTGGCAGAGATTGAGTTGGCTTTAATGATTTGGTTTGCCGAGTATTTGATTTGTGAATTAAAACTTTCGGTTTCGCGCGCTAGAGTTAAGATGCGCTCTGAAGTGGTGCTAATGTTCTGATTAACTTTGTTGACTTGGTCGTTGATTTGGCGCGTTCTTTCGGTCATCTTTTGACTGTATTCACTAAATCGTTCAGAAGTGTTATTGAGGGAGTCAACTTTTAAAAGAATAGTTTCTAAAATCCCTTTAAGGGATCTCAAAAAAGAATTGAAATATTTGGCAGTGAGACCGAGTTCATCTTTTCCCATATCGGGAAGTTCTTTGGTGAGATCGGCATCTCCTGATGAAATGTCTTGCATAGAATGAACGAGATGATTGATTTTTTTTGCGATAATTCTGAGAAATAGCAAGGTAAAAACGGCGAAGAAAAGAAAAATAATTGCGGCCCATTTTGTATTAGTAATAAGTTCTTCGTTAAGTAAAATAGATAAGAAAGACGCTTCTTTTTGCACGATAGCATCAATGTCGTCGATATAAATTCCCGTTCCAATGAGCATATCCCAAGGCTTGAAATATTTGACATAACTCAGTTTAGGCAGGGTGTCTTTTTGCGAAATGGGATCGGGCCAAAGGTAATCGACGAAGCCCGCTCCGGTAGAGGCGCTAACTTCAACCATTGCGGTGAAAAGGTTTTGATTTTTGCCCATGGCGCAGTCGTACTTTTTGGCATCCAGCTTTTTGCCATTGAGAGAGGGGGCAATGGGGTGCATGAGCATGTGTGGAAAGGGAGCTTGGCGGTCGGTGATCCAGAAATATCCTCTTCCGTTGTCGTATCTCAAGTTTGAAATCAACTCAAGAGCGCGCTCTCTTCCTTGCTCTAAGTCTGCAGATGATTTGTCGTATTGAGTTTGAACGAGAGAGTAGGCGGTGTTCACGAGATCAATGAGCTGCTTTTTCTTGTATTCAGTGATGTTTTGCTGGTAGTGCCCTAACTCTTTTTGAATGGACTTTTGTTGAGTAGAATAAGTTTCTAAAGTCAATATGCTGGCGATGATTAGATTAGAAAAAATGAGAAGCAGAGTGATGCGAGTAGATATTTTCACTGAGTTTAGAACTTTTAAAATTTTCATTAGACATCTCCTAAGTCGACTCAAGTAGGCCTTGAGCCAGCCCCACAGATATTATCATTTTTTCTTGCAGGAGAAATATGATTTTCCAATTTTACAAATACGATCTGTGGATGTTCTCAAAGTGGTGATGGAATCCAGATGTTTCATTTTGAGAGCTTGAACGGCGCTATACAAAGTGGGGACAAGAAAGTCACAGCAAATTTTGAAAACAGAGACCGTCTTTAAAAGAAGCTATCTCTTTTTTTATAAATGACTTAGAAAAAGATAACGAAATATTTCGCAATAAAATGACTCTTTTGCCTTAAGCGATACCGGCTAAAAAGCGGGCTCGATGAAATTCTAACACGTGAAGCTTTTTCTATAAAATTAACTTTGTCTTGGGCACCATATTTTCGCTAAGGTTGTTTAGGAAGGGTTAGGAAATTGCTGAAAGAAACACCTGAATAGAGTCCCGATTCTAAAAATTAAACCATGGAGATCTAATGAAAATCCGTTTCTTACTTTCCTTTTTAGCGATGTCGCTTATGATGGGGTGTGTGAGTGATAACTCTGACGAAGGAGATCCTTCGTCTTCTAGCCAAATAGAAGAATCCTCTTCAGCACCCAACTCATCGGCAACTCAAAGTTCTTCAATAGATTCTGCGTCTTCTTCGGTCGAAGGCTCTTCTTCGCTTACAGCGTCGTCTTCGGTGAAAGCCTCTTCTTCGGTAAAATCGTCTTCTTCGATCAAACCCTCTTCTTCAGTTAAGCCCTCTTCAACGACTGAGACCTCCTCTTCGAGCACTCCTTCTTCAGAGAGCTCTTCGACAGTCTCTTCTTCGTCACAAGCTTCGTCGTCTTCACAAGCAGTGAGTTCGAGCTCGGTGCAATTGTTCTCAAAAATCGTGGGAACCACCATTTATCAACAGAACACGGGCTCTGTTAAGTTCTATGATCTAAAACATGCGATTGCCTCTAAAACGGGATACAATAACATTTGGATCGACGCCTTTAATCCCGATTATCACTACGAATTGATTTTAACCTCTTATTTAGATCAGAGCAAAATTGTGATTTCTTCAGATACCGTAACTTCGGATGGGGCATACGGGGTGGTCTCTTTTCCTGATTCGATTGTCTCGACCGGAGAAGGATTTTATCATTCTGCGTTGAAAGAAGTGGAGAGCTCGATAGAGCTTGCATTCAAAGACAGCATAGTCAACAGTCGGACGGATTCTTTTGTGTGGGCTTCTTTAGAAGATTCTAACTTTAAAAGAATCACCAATGTTGCCGCTAATCAAGCCTTTGGTGTAAGAGCGACGCCTTATTTGAAATCGCCCAACATGACACTCTATATCTATGATCTTAATGAAGTCTTGGTGGATTCTGCATCTAGCTCATCGGCTAGTGGAGGTTCGTCAGGATATTATCTCATGGATTTTGATCCTTTAGGTCTATTTCCTGTGCAGTTGAGTAAAGGAGACTATATCTTTAAATTCAAAAGCGGAAATAACTTTGCAGAACCTCTCAAGGTGACTGTTTACTAGTCTCTGGCCTATTTTAAATAGAACTCTTAGAATCGACCCACTCAAAAGAGAGGGTCGATTTTGTATGCGTTTTTATTTGATGTCACTTTGGGTTCTCGAAAATTATCTTTGAATAAACCCATTTTTAGAAGTACCCTTAAACTAAATTAAGAGTACTTCCCATAGCTCGAGTTGTTCTTATGTTGTATGTATTTGCCCTTCTTCTTTTATTGGTTTCTTGTGAGAGAAATGCCGGGGGAACTGTTGTGGATAACCCACCAGATATGCCCCAGAACGCTTATGTCGAAGGCGTTATTGTTCATCAAGGAGGAGAGAGCAGTGATTCGGGGAAGGTGTATGTTTATTCAGACGAAAACCCTTATGCACCCATTGACAGTTTTACTTTTGTCGAAGGAAAATACGCCCTCTCTCTCAAGGTGAAAGATAGCCTACAGATTGCGCTGAATTTTGTAGAAGCCTTCGACTTTGCTTCTGTCGAAAAGGGGATTAAGCTCTACGGCGGAGACACTCTTCACTTAAATACAGAGCTGTTGCCACTTTATACGGGTGACATTCTCAAAGCGATTGACGGAGAAGTTGGCATTTATTCGGGAGAAGACTTTAGCGATCTCTCAATTCCCTACTTTTATTTTCAACCTCAGACCAATGGAGCAAATTGGGTCACCTATTACATTCCAGAATCAGAGCTTGAGCTACAGCTTTTTATCAAAGGCGACTCTACTGCTTTTAAAATAGATCGCCAAAATGATTCTCTGCGTTTAGAACTTTTATATGGTAAGTTGCAAAAAGATTCGAGCGCCTCTTATGATACACTCGTTTCAGTATGGCAAGAAATTGCCTTTCTCTATGGCGATGCCGGGGCTCTTCCCGTTTTAAATCCTGTGGGAGAAGACTCTTTGGCTCTCAATTTTTGGAATCCCCAAAGCTTATCCTTGCAAAAGATCAGCCTGTCAGTGAGCTCTAATGTCGGACAAGTCGATAGCGTCCCCGCAGATAGTATTTTTGATGCAACGGGGATTATCTCTAGAGATGCCGAAGGCAATTGGTGGGTTTTGCAAAAATCGATGGCCAGCGACATTCGGCCGGGATTATTTAAGCTGAAGAATTCGAGTTGGGCAGAGAGTTTACGGGGAAGTGCTCCTGTTGGTTTTCCCAATCCCAATTTGTCAGCATCAAAGAATACATGGAATTTTCGTTTGCTTTTTCAGCAAAACCAAGACGCTTGGTTGGCTTATCAAGAGCAAGATGCGGGTCTGAAGATCCTTCGCACTGACGACTACACTTCTGCTGCAGATTCTCTGGTCTGGAACTCTGTAGCTCCTGAAGTGGGGATGGGGGCTAATGGTTATTTCAGCTATGAGTTGCTGCCTAGAGATTCTTCGGGAGTAATTTTAGTTTATCGCTATGGAATAAACGGAGACTCGTTGGCATTCGTTGAATCTTTTGAGGGAAGCGCTTGGAGCCAGAAAGCTCCTCCTCTTCAGATTGCTGAGGGGTATGCAATGACCGCGGCTTATTCTCCTCAAGGAGTTCTTTGGGTGGCGCATACCCACGCAGACTCAACTCTTAGAGTACATCGTTTTGATTCTGTTGTGGATACAGGATGGGTTGAAATGCCTCGAGTCATGCCCAGTTCTCGTCGAGACATGCGCCGAGGAAAATTTGTTTTCACCCCTACAGGTCGTCCGATTTTAACCGTAACTCAACTTAATCCCGATCAGATCCATCATTTTGTTTATAGCGATAATGCTTGGTCTGTTTTTAAAGACATGAGTGCTGAAGGGGTGGGAAACGAGTGGGACTCGGCAGTATTAGGCGAGTATTTTTGGTTCACTTGGGTAGATACCAAGCAAAATAATCGAATTCGCTGGCGCCGCATCGCTTTTTAAAAAAGCTCAATTGTTAAATTAAATTTAGCAAAAATGAATAATTTGTATAGATTGTAAGTAAGCAGGGGTTATCTTTCGCATAGATGTTGGAACAAATTTAAGAGTCTTTATAGGCTCTGAAAATTCTCTAAAAACCTGTATAGCGCGTTTAACAAATGAAACCATCAATCAAAGAACAGATCGAAAGTGTTGTGAGTCTCTTTGACTACACAGAGTATCGACATTTTCTCAAAGATTATTTTGCAGAGAGAAAAAAGATTGATCAAGATTTCTCGTATAAACTCGCCGCAGAGTCTATGGGATTTAATTCTAGGGGGTACGTTCATCAGATCATCAGTGGAGCCGTTGCCAAATTAAATGTCAGTCAAATTTTTCGAATGACAGAATATTTTGAGTTTGGCGATGACGAAAGAGAATACTTCTTTAATATGGTGTTTTTGAATCAGTCTGAAAATGAAAAAGAGAAAGAGTATTTCTATTCTCGCATGAATGATTACGTAGACCCCCGACGAGGGCAAAGTCTGCACAAAAGCCAATACGAGTACTTTTCGAAATGGTATATCCCTGTGATTCGAGAGTTGGTGACGATGAAAGACTTCGACGGAAGTATAACCCGCTTGGCCAAAAAATTAAATCCCCCAATTTCTGTAGAAGAGTGTCGTCAGGGGTTAGATGTTTTGCTCGATCTCGGTTTGATTGACAAGACGCGTGCGGGCCGTTACTTTCAAACGCAGGTCAGTTTGCATACGGGGCCCGAGGTGCAGGCGCTTGCCTGGCGAAAGTTTATTGAAGAGTCTGCTCGCTTGGGAAGAGAAGCCTTAGAAAGGCACCCCACAAGAGACAGAGACTTGAGTGGAATCACCTTTGGGGTGACTGAAGACGGAGTGCGCTTGCTGAGGTCTATGCTTTACAATTTGAAAAAAGAAATCGCTCAGCAAATTCCCGAATGGGACGATCAAATGGATCGGGTTTATCAATTGAACTTGCAGTTGTTCCCGCTTTCTAAAATTCCTGCTCGCAAAAATTCGTAGGTGCATTGTTAAATAAGATTTAACGACCGAGATGACATTCTCTTTGCAAGACTTTAATTTCTCTCTGAATTTAAATCGCGTAAGGAGAGTCTATGATCGATTCTAAAAATCAAATCCAAAACATTCAATTGCTCGTGGGTCAGCAAGCCGTAGAAAAGCGGAATCATTTCATTTCGAGGCTTTTCTTTTTGCTCTTCATTTTTTACAGCGCCAAAGCAATGTGTGCAGAGCGCCTTGATTTTAATCTAGAAAAGCAAGTGGGTTATGCGATGAATGCTTGTGCTTATCCCATTCGTAACGTCGCTGCGGGTAAAAGCGCCGCTGAAGCGGTTTCAATGAGTGATTATCTCAAGTTTAAAAGCAACTATAGCGAAGCCAAGAAAATGAAACCCGATATTGAAGCATACGATGGAGTGGTTTATGGCAAAAAAGTCAATGAAGTGCTTCCCCGTTGCATTGAGATCATGACGGCTTATGAAAAGGGCGAAGGCGCCGCCGATTTGCCGCTGTCAAAAAACTGCATTAACAACGTGGGTGCTCGCCTTAAACCCATCTTACCCGGTGGAAGTTATCATCAACGACTTTCTGTGGTATGGTTTGCGCGCAAGGATTTAGAGAGCGCTCGCTATCGCATGTATCTCAACCCCGAAGGTTTTAAATCTGCAGGAGTAACTTGTGATGCCAACGATCAGTTCAAAAAAGAATTTAACACGATTAAGGAACAGTTTGAGCAGGCTGAGAAACAAGTGTTAGAGTGGGAAAAAGAGCGGGGAGTCGAGTTTTTTCGAGTGGAAGGGGGGGATAAAATCATCTTCAAAAAAGACGGTAAAGTGCTGAGCGCAACAGAGTCTAATCGGATATAAAATCCTTCGAACCCTTAGAAAAATAAACAGAAATAAAGACTAATAAAAATGAACAACGAAAAGGAACGGATATGATTTTGCGCTATGTTGCTTCAATCCTATTTTTGCTTTCTTGCACCTTGAGTTGGGGAGCCAACTTTAATAGTGTACAGGATGTTTTATCTTATTCAAAAGATCGAGCCACTGAAATGTTTGGCTACTCCATTGCCATGAGCGGAAATTATGCCGTGATTGGAGCCCCTGGTTATAACAATGATAGAGGGCGCGCTTACCTCTACGAATTTTCAGGTGGGGCGTGGAATCCTGTGGCGGTGCTCAGCCCTTCTGATCCCCTTAATGGAGCGGGTGAATTTGGAAAGTCGGTGGCGATGCAGGGCGATACGATCATCGTTTCTGCTCCTCGCTCTTCGAGCAGTTATTATAGCAAGCTTTATCTCTTTGCAAAACCCGCTGCGGGTTGGGTAGACACGACAGAGTCAGCTCAAATTGCACTGCCTTCGCGAAAAACCGATGCCGTGGGTATTAGCATGTCTTGGGTAGGAGATGACTTGGTGACGGGAGTGCTCACGACTCGGACGAAATCTATGGATGGTATGGCGTATGTTTTGCACCGAACCGCAGATACGTTTTCAGTAGTCGATTCGATTTTTCCTCCGGTTCCCACCGCCTTTGCGAATTTTGGCAAGGCCGTTGCCGTTGAAAATGATGTGATGGTGATTGGAGAACCTGGATATAATAAACCGGGAAGGGCGTATCTCTACGAACGCTCAGGAGGCGTTTGGGCTCTCACAGACACCCTGCTCGCCAGTGAGGAAAGCAATTACAGTGATTTTGGCGCATCTATTGCCATTTCAAATGGAGTCATTGCTGTTGCATCTCCCTACCTTCCCTCAAATACTCACGGTGGAGTATTCGTTTTTGAAAACAGTGGATCAGCTTGGGTAGAGACCGCTAAGTTAACCTTTAAAGGGAATAATCACAATGGTGGATTGATGGGGAACAGCGGTTTAGCTTTTGAAGGAAATCATATTGTGGTTGGAGTACCGGGTTACTACTACACTTATCCAGAGACCAAAGTGGGTACGACGGTATTGTTTAAAAAACCCGCAGGTGGATGGGCTAACGATACCACGGGGGTGGAGCTTTCTTCGATCACGCAAATTCAAGACGATGAATTTGGTTTTAGTGTGGCTGCGGCAAATGGTCGAGTTTTGTCTTCGAGTATTTATAGCAGGGTGCAAGGAACTCAATCGGGTCTGATAAGGTCTTATAACAAGCCCAGCGGCGGTTGGGTAGACAAAACAGAAAATCAGTCATTTGCCAGTATGATTCCCCATAAGTTGGGATTTAACGTAAAAGTTCAAGACAATGTGGCCATTGCTTCAGCCATTGATTACGATGGGGGAAAGGGAGCGATCAATGTTTATGAGCACAATGGGGTCAACTGGGTTTTTAAGGCTCATTTAACCGCATCAAATGGAATGGCGGGTGATGAATTTGCTTATGATATTGCTATTGATGGCAATGTGATTGTTGCGAGTGCCGCCAAAGCGGATGTCAACGGATTGCAAGACGCAGGAGCAGTTTACCTATTTGAGAAGAGTGGAGCGAGTTGGGTAAGTAGCACAGAGACTTGTGTGATTACAGAGCCTTCGCCCAAACCCTTTTGGCTATTTGGTTCATCTGTTGATGTTCACGAAAACAAAATAGCAGTAGGGGTGGCTAATGGCATTGGTCAAACAGGTTATAGCGGATATACCAATGTAGTGACGAAAACAGGAAGCGGATGGTGCAGCGGAACGCAGACCACCGTGTATTCTCATTCAGATAAAATTTATGACTATATGGGAAAGAGTGTTGCCATTGGTGATTCGGTTTTATTTGTAGGGAGCGATATGTGTAATGCCGGTGCAACGGATAACGGTTGCGTCGATGTGTTTCAATTGACAGATACGGGCTGGGTCGCTGTTAATCGATTAGCAGGTGATGCTCCCTTTAATGGGCAAAAATTTGGATTTGATTTAGACTATGATCAAGGAACACTTGTCGTTGGAGCCTTTAAAGATAAGGTAGCGGGAGTGGCGACGGGAGCGGTGTACGTTTTTGAAAATACGACCCCTGGTGATTTTAGCACAATGACAAAAACCGCATTGCTCAGCGCAGATAGCGCAATTGCGAACGACCAGTTAGGAGTAAGTGTCGGAATCTCTCAAGACCTGATTGTGGCAGGAGCCAATGGAGATGATTCTAAAGGCAACTCATCAGGGGCCGCTTATGTTTATCAAAAACCGGCCGGAGGGTGGCAAGACACAATTCAATCGCAAAAATTGATTCCGTCTGCGTCAGACGCGACAACATCGGCGGGAAGAGCAGTGGCAATTGATAAGACTTTTTTGCTCCTTGGCGGGCCCGGGCACGATTTACTTTCGAATGATATGGGGGCCATTTTTGCTTATCGCACAGACTTCCCTGCAATACAAGCCAAGAATATCACGGCAACATCAATCACCTATGATTCGATTCAGGTGACTTGGACTCCGGGCAATGGCGATAGCATTTTAGTTGCTATGCAACTGGGAACCTCAGGAAATCCATTGCTGGTGAATGGTGTACATTACAATGCAAATGCTGTATTTGGACAAGGAGATAGTTTAGGTAATGGGTGGTATGTCGTTTACAAAGGGGTTTCTCAGGTAGATACCCTGATGATCTCGGGATTAACCTACAACAAAAATTATCGAGTCAGAGCTTTTGAATTTAGTGGGGAGCCCAATATGGTGGCCTACAATCAAAGCACGGCGACTGCAAATCCTCTAACGGTAAAAACGGCGGGTGAACGCCTCGATTTGGTAAAAGTCGATGTTGCTCAAGATTTTCTAAGGCTAACCACGGTGAATTTAGAATACAACACCGGAGCGGGTTGGTTGCCTTGCAGTGCCGATACGACATTTAATGTGAATTTTCAAGAAGGAAGTGTTTGGGTGCGCAATGCGGGGCATGTCGGTGGCGAACATTTAGTCAAAACCTTGGTTAAAGGAAATGCTCCCGTATACTTTGTTGACTTTGCTAATGGGCAAACCCAAGAGGTGATTCCGACAAGCGTAGAGTTCAATACCGATAGTAATTTTACGACTGCGAATACGACGGGCAATGGAACAAAACTTTTGCTAAATCCCGGTGAAAATATTTACCTGAGGATTAAGGCGACTACAAATGCATTGCCCTCTCATGTATTTACCTTAGTGGTTCCTGCATTGCCAGTGACGCCTCAATTTTCAATTGATTATATGAATGAGATGACTGCAGAAATCGTTAGCTCAGCTTATCAATACTCAGATTCAGCCGATATGAGTGGAGCAATAAGAGGAGCGGGCAATCAGGTGGGTCTCAACCCAGGCACAGATCTTTACTTTCAGCAATTGGCCACCGATTCGAGTTTTGCTTCTGCAATTCAACATCTAGTCATTGCCAGCCGTCTTCTTCCAGGGGCGATCAATTGGGTATTGGATTTTGTCAATGAACAAACCGATACCTCGGCAGTTGCAGTGGATTATTATTACTCGAAGGATACCTCAGGTATTCAACATGTTGTCAATGAACCGTTGCCTTTGCTTCCTGCAGATACGCTAAACTATCGATTGAGTGCGACAGATTCGAGTTTTGCTTCGAGCTGGTCTTATTTGACTCTCCCGGCACGGCCGCTATTTCGCAATTATGGAGTCAACTATACAGATGAAACTTTAGATCGTATTTTATCGACAGCAGATGAAGTTTCGACAGACAACTTTGCCAACGATGTCTTTCAAGGGGATTCAAATCGCTATGTGGTCACTCCAGGAACGACTCTTTACCTGAGAAAACAGGCGACAGACAGCAGTTTTCATTCTAAAAGTCAAGTGCTTGCCCTTTCTACACGCCCGGTCGTGGGTTCTTATACCATTGACTATGCGAATGAAGTGACAGAACAAGCGATTGCTTCGGGGGTTGTTTATGAAAGTATCGACTCGTCAGTTGTTGGAGTGGGTCAAGATTCTGTTTTGGCCTTGCAACCTGGGCGAGATATGAAATTTAGAATAGCTGTGACAGATTCGAGTTTTGCTTCGAATTGGGATACATTAGTGGTGCCCACACGCCCAGCCTTACCGCAGTTCACCATTAATTATTCGATGGTGCAAACCACCGAAGTCATTTCTTCGCTTTATCAATACTCGACCTCTGCAGATATGAGCTCACCTATTGCAGGAGTAAATGACCGAATTGACTTGACTCCGGGCACTGACTTATACTTTCAGAAATCATCGACAAATACAAGTTTTGCTTCTGCAATTCAACATTTGAGTGTGCCTAACCAGCCTGTGACGCCTTTATTTGCAGTATTAGACTTTGTTCATGAACAAACTGCAGATACCGCTAGAGCGCTCACGGATTATTATTACGTTGGTGATTCTGTAGGAGTTCAACAAGTCGTTGATATCCCTCTGCCTTTGATTCCTGGTGGCAGTCTTTATCATAGACTGAGTTCTACGGATTCAAGTTTTGCCTCAGCTTGGTCATGGATCATATTACCTGAGCGTCCTACGGCGCCACAAAACTTACAACTTGATACCTTATCATTCACTTTAGGATGGGATTATTTAACAGAATTTCTTACGGCGGGAAGTTACGAATGCTCTTCTAATGCTGGCCTTAGTTTTAGCAGTTGCATTAACAATCCTTGGTCTTTTCCCGAAGGAACCTATGCTGTGGCGGATCTACAAATCAGGGTTGCCGCTGGATCAGATCATTTTAACGGAGTTGTTGCTTATAATAGCACCACTATTGGAGATGCTCCTGTACTTAACGATCTGGTAAATCCCGATAATGTCTTCATAAATCCCTCTATTCATTCTGTAGAGAATGGCTATCTGTTAACGGGAGTTAGAGGCATTAGAAAAATTGAAGTTTTCGATTTGAGAGGATCTTTAATTTATCGTCATTATTTAAATGAGGATAAAGAGGATTACTTTCTACCGACAAAATTTAATAGACCAGGAAATTACCTCGTGCGCTTTACTTCGAATAAATCTGTGCAAACCTTGCCGTGGATGGTTCGATAGTACATTGATCTTTTAATCGTTAATCTCTTAAAACAATAGGTTGCCCAGTGGGCAACCTATTGTTTTATTTGAGAATAAAATGACATTGTAAACAAACGAAAAGGGCGTTAGCCGGCCGCAGACTTGCGACGAAACTCAAGATGATTAGATTCATCAAGTTGACGAACGGCATCTAATAGCAAACCCTGCCAATCTCCAAGATCATCGTGAATTTCAGAAAGAGCACCTTCTTTAAAACGAAACTTCCATTGTCCCCAGCGCAAGATTTCGACAAGAGCTGAGCGCCCCTGCAAATCCCCATGCTGAATATGTACGATTTGCCCCTTTTCGATCCAGAGGTCTCCGGGAACACCTTGAGGCGGGTCTACATTCAAACGTCCTGTCCAGAGACTTTGGCAGAGCATTTGTAAGATGTCGCTAAGTTTTAGACTGGTCAGTCCTTCAAATCCAACCCAGTTATTAGACTTTGAGCCTTCGTTGGTCTTTTGCTCAATATTCATTTTGAGCTTGTCGATAAGCAAGACCAAAGCTCGCGTGCCACAGGCCGGAGGGAGAAATAAGGTCCATTCAGGGTCGTGAGGAAGCATTTCGAGTA
>JBNKYI010000015.1:11794-15528 GCA_050300815.1 Fibrobacterales bacterium | reverse complement strand
AGTATTCGAGCTGTTTGAAGGTAATGTTCATAACTTACGATTATCGAATTCCACCACATTCGAGAAGCGGAATTATAGCGCTTGCCTGTCAGCGGGCGAATTTTTCACGCCAGGTAAAGTTACCGATCTCGTTGCCAAACTCGCCACCCCCAAACCAGGCAGTCGCATTTGTGACCCTACTTGTGGAGCTGGTGGCCTACTTATTAAAGCGGCCAAAGAAGTTGGCTCTAACGACTATGCCCTTTTTGGTCAAGAGACCAATGGGAGCACTTGGGCCCTATGTCGCATGAATATGTTTTTGCACTCTGCAGATAGCGCACGCATCGAATGGTGTGACACTTTAAACAGCCCTGCTCTAATCGAAAACGACAAATTAATGAAGTTTCATTGTGTGGTGGCCAATCCCCCATTCTCTTTAGACAAATGGGGAGCGGAAAATGCCGAGAACGATAAGTTCAATCGCTTTTGGCGTGGAGTACCCCCTAAGAGCAAAGGTGACTGGGCCTTTATCTCTCACATGGTTGAGATCGCCTTAGAAGCCGAAGGACGTGTGGCCGTTGTAGTGCCTCATGGCGTTTTGTTTCGCGGTGCTGCCGAGGGGCGCATTCGCACTGCAATGATTGAAGAAAATCTTCTTGATGCGGTGATTGGGCTGCCCGCCAACCTCTTTCCTACCACTGGGATTCCTGTAGCCATTTTGGTTTTTGACCGCAGTCGTCAAATGGGAGCCCCCAATCAAGATCGCAAAGAAGTTCTATTTATTGATGCAAGTCGTGAATTTGTTTCTGGTAAAAACCAAAACAATCTATCTGATGACAATATCAATAAAATCATCGATACCTATCAAAATCGCAAGTCGATTGAAAAATACTCTTATCTAGCCAGCTTTGAAGAGATCAAAGAAAACGATTTCAATTTAAACATTCCTCGCTATGTCGATACCTTTGAAGAAGAAGAGCCTATTGATATTGATGCGGTGCAAAAAGAGATCGATGCTCTCGAGGCTGAACTCGTTGAGGTTCGCAAGCAAATGGCTAAGAAGCTGAAAGAACTGGAACGATGAAAAAAAGTGAAATTGAAAAAGTACATCTTCAAACCTTTGAAGACATCAAACAGGTTACCGATGATGGTAAAGAGTTTTGGTTTGCCCGTCAGCTTGGGAAAATTCTTGGCTATGCAGAGTTTCGCAACTTCCAGCCGGTAATTGAAAAAGCAAAAATAGCTTGTGAACAGAGTGGCCAGCAGGTAGATAATCATTTCGTGGAGATGCACGAGATGATCGAAATAGGTAAAGGTGGTAAGAGAGAAATGCCTTCTATAGGGCTTTCGAGATATGCCTGCTACCTCATTGTACAAAACGGAGAGCCATCTAAACCTGTTGTCGCTAATGGGCAGACCTACTTTGCGATGCAGACGCGCCGACAGGAACTTGCTGATGACGGCCAATTCCAGCAACTCAAAGAAGATGAAAAGAGGGTTTTTCTAAGAAATGAATTAAGAGAGCATAACAAACAACTTGTCGAGACTGCTCAACAAGCAGGCGTAGAATCTGCTCTTGACTTTGCCATTTTTCAAAATCACGGATACAAGGGCTTATATGGTGGTTTAGACGCTAAGGGCATACACATCAAAAAAGGTCTTAAAAAGAGCCATCACATTCTCGATCACATGGGAAGTACAGAACTTGCGGCAAATTTATTTAGAGCCACCCAAACCGAAGAGAAGCTTAAGCGCGATGGAGTAAAGGGCAAGACTAATGCAAACAAGACTCATTATGAGGTTGGCAAAAAAGTTCGCGAAACTATTAAGGAACTTGGCGGCACTATGCCTGAAGACATGCCTACGCCAGACAAAAGCATTAAGTCGATTGAGAAGGAACAAAAGAAAATTGGGGGTGGAAAATGAAACTCACTCCTGAAAACCTGAACTTAAACTTTATTCAGGATATTCGTGAAATTGTTACAACAGCTCAGGCCAATGCAGTTCGCTCCGTAGAATTTCATCGAGTAGAAATGTATTGGAAGCTGGGTGAACGAATATTTGTGGAAGAACAGCAGGAAAAAGATCGTGCTGAATACGGCTCTTATCTTGTTCATAACCTTTCTATAAGCCTTGAAAAAGAATATGGAAGTGGCTTTTCTAAACGCCAACTAGAAAGAGCTCGACAGTTTTATCGAACCTTTCCAATTGCGTCCGCAGTGCGGACGCAATTGAACTGGATGCAATATAAACTTCTCATTTCTATTTCAGATGAGAGTAAACGTGAGTTTTACGAACTTGAAGCTGTTAAAAATCGCTGGAATGGACGAGAAATGGTGACTTCGAGAGCCTCTGCCACCATTTCGAGTGCCTCAGCGACCAGTGCGAGTGCCAAAAATAAATGTTGGAGGTCAAGTATGAGACCAGGCTTCATGTATATCTTACAATGCGCAGATAATAGCTATTACACAGGCAGCACAACCCATTTGGAATTACGTCTCACTCAGCACCAAAATGGTGAAGGAGCAAATCACACTAAAAAAAGATTGCCCATTACTCTGGTTTATTTTGAAAAATACTCTCGAATTGATGATGCTTTTTATCGAGAAAAACAAGTACAAGGCTGGAGTAGAAAAAAGAAAGAAGCTCTAATAAATGGTAACGTCAAATTATTGCCTAAATTAGCTCTTGCATATAGGGATAAAAGTTGCCCTATGGCTTCGTCGCTTCGAGAGCCTCAGCGACCGAAGCACGAGTCTAAGCGACCAGAGATCACTAATAAAAAAATAAAATCACAATCATCGGTCCCTGAGGCACTCGAAGGGATGATGATTGAAAAAGAAATGAAAAAAGCGTTTAAGGGGTTTGGGAGATGAGTAAGGTATTACCTAAAGGATGGAAAAGTGTAAAACTTACAGATATTTTAGAAACACAACCCCAAAATGGATTCTCACCTGTTTGTGTTGAAATGCCAACTGGCAATATAATACTTGGATTAGGTAATTTAACTGAATCAGGTTTATCCTTTGAAAACCTGAAATACGTTCCTGATGAAGAAAAAAGAATCTCGAATTTCAAACTTAATTTTGGAGACTTTTTAATCAGCAGATCCAATACTCCAGACAAAGTCGGAAGAGTTGCCGTTTATAGAAACCAAATAATCAACTGCCATTATCCTGATCTCATGATGCGCTTTCGTATTAATGAACAGAAAGCTGATATTGATTTCATCGAAAAAATGTTAACAACGAAAACATCTCAATCTTATTATAAAAGGTGTTCTGCTGGTAGCAGCAGTACAATGGTTAAAATAAACAACTTAACTGTTCAAAAAACCCCAATCCTCCTCCCCCCTCTCCCCGAGCAAAAAGCCATTGCCGATTTGCTTTCGACTTGGGATCGCGCGATTGAAAAAACCGAGCGGTTGATTGAATTGAAAGAGAAGAGGTTTCAGTGGTTGTTGGATGAATTGATTGGTAAGGAAAAAAGCCATAAAAAAGTAAAGTTTGGCAGTTTTTTAAAAGAAAGTCGAATCCCTGATTTAAAAAATAATCCGCGAAAAAGGCTTAGTGTACGCCTCCACTTAAAAGGTGTAGAAGTGCGAGATTATCGTGGAACTGAAGCTGATGGGGCTACTGCATATTTTCTACGGAAGACTGGACAATTAATTTACGGGAAACAAAATGTTTTTAAAGGTTCTGTAGGAATTGTTCCACCAGAATTAGACGGTTACTCTTCTACACAGGATATTCCAG
>JBNKYI010000015.1:0-11784 GCA_050300815.1 Fibrobacterales bacterium | reverse complement strand
ATTCCAGCATTTGACATTTCAGATAACGTGTCACTTGAATGGTTGCTCTTTCTCTTTTCTTATCCAAACTTTTATAAAAAGCTTGAATTATATGCAAGTGGATCTGGGTCGAAACGGTTACATCCGAAAGAATTATTTCAGATAAAAATCTCCCTTCCACCACTTGACAAACAAAAGGAAATAGCTGCGGTAATTGGGGGGACTAAAAAGGAAGTCGACCTTCTGAAATCTCTCGCAAAGAAATACAAAGAACAAAAACGCGGGTTGATGCAAAAACTCCTCACTGGTGAGTGGCGAGTGAATAGCACGATGACTAAGGGTAAGATTTAAACAACAAAACAAAAAGGAGGCGAGCAATGCCACGAAAAGAAATACACGTCACCCCAAATGCCGATGGTGGTTGGGATTCAAAAAAGAATAATGCTCAAAGGGCATCAAAACACTTTGACACCAAAGCTGAAGCAATGGATTGGAGTAAAGAGAGAGCGAAAAAGTCAGGCGCTGAATTGATTCCTCATAAAAAAGATGGAAAAATTCAAAACCCTAACAGTTATGGCAACGATCCATTTCCACCACGTGATATGAGAAGGTAGGTGTTGGAATGTATAAAGCATTTAGAATTTCAGAATCAACAATCTTAGAGTCCATGAAATATGAATACACTGATGTAAATGAAATAGTTGAGCAATTTCAGCAATATTTTCATTCAGATAATTCCTTTTTAAAAAGAATAGCATCCATAGCATCAACTTCGAAAGACACCCCTCTATCAGCAGAAACAATTTGGAACGAATGGTTTCCAGAAATAAATGCTGACATCTTCATATCCCACTCAAGTAAGGATGCCAAAACAGCTGAATTGTTAAGCGCTTGGCTTAAAAGGAATTTCAATTTAGAAAGCTTTATTGACTCTCAAATCTGGGGGCATTCAGACGAACTTTTAAAGTCTATCGACAACAATTACTGCCTAAGCGAGGATGAAAGCTACTATTCATATCAAAAAAGAAATGCTTCGACAGCACATGTTCATATGATGCTTTCGTATGCACTAACTAGAATGATCGACAAAACTGAATGCATTTTCTTTATCGATTCTGACAATTCAGTTTCGATAAAGAATGCCATTGATGGAACATATTCTCCTTGGATTTTTCATGAACTCGCAACAGTCGATACCATTCAAATCAGAAACCCTCGTTATATTAATAAACAGGCAAATTTTTCTGAGCAATTACTTCTTGAGGCCTCACAAGAGTCAGCGGAATTGAAAGTTGAATATCCAATATGGGGTAAAAGATTAATCCCCTTAGATGCTTATCAGTTAAATGGATGGACCAACTCTAATGAAAAAAGAAAAAATGCTCTAGATTGGCTATATAAAAAGCATGGCATAAACAACCAAATTTTGAGGGGTTAAATAATGGCTATTAAGCAACAAATTCTTAAAGAAAAAACATGGAAGTATGACAGCCGGGTTGATGAATCAAAATACAAACGTAGCGGGCAAACCAAAAAAACAGCATTCCTTTGTCATAGTCACCAAGACGAAGCACTCGTTAAGGGTCTTATCGTACTTCTCAGAGAACAAGGAATTGAGCTCTACATCGATTGGCTAGATCACTCAATGCCCGAAAAACCCAATAAGGAAACGGCTTCAAAAATTCAGAGAAAAATAAAGGACTCTAATCTTTTCTTATTTCTTGCAACTGAAAACTCAAAAGCTTCAAGATGGTGCCCATGGGAAATCGGATATGCTGACGCTTGTCCAAAAAACATTTACATCATACCTACCTCTGCTGGGTATGAAACATATGGCAATGAATATTTGGACTTATACAAGCGAATAGATGTGGCTTCGAATAATAGTATTGGAAAATCAGGGTTCGGGATATTTGATTCTTCTGATTCGGGTGTGTGGTTAACAGATTCAACACTGAGGTAAGAATGGGTAAGAAAATTTTTATTTCCTACAAGTATGGCGATTCAAATGTCCAAGATTTACACATCAAATCACTTTTTGACCCAGCCACCACAGTTCGAGATTATGTAAATAAATTACAAGAAATTTTAGATCACGAACTTCACATTTATAAAGGCGAACATGATGGTGACGATTTAAGTGATTTCAAAGACTCAACTATTCAAACGCGTTTAGGTGAAAAAATATTTGATAGTAGTGTAACTATCATTCTAATCTCACCCAACATGCGTGAATATTGGACACCAGAAAGTGAACAATGGATTCCTTGGGAAATCTCTTATTCACTTCGAGAAACAACAAGAGGGGGACGAAGAAGTACTGCAAATGCTCTCCTCGCTATAATTTTACCTGATAATATTGGGAACTATGATTATATCATAGAAGGTCAATGTGAAGAATGCAATGATTACATTCTCAGATCGGGAGTCGCTTTTTCAATTATTGAGAACAATCTATGCAATTCAAAGTTTGAAAATGATGATTGTGACTGTGGATCATATATTGAGACTATAATATGGGACGATTTTATAAAAAACCCTGATTTTTGGATCGACCAAGCGTTGTCAAAAAGAGAATGCATTGAAGACTATAATGTCAAAAAATCTATTTAAAGGAGGCAGCAATGAATCAGCTAGATAAAGAAAATCTCCATAAAGAAATTGATTTAATTCAAGCCTGTATTACTAGAATGGCGAACAATTCATTTCTAGTTAAAGGGTGGACCATTTCAATTATTGTCGTTGGTCTCGCCCTTGTGGATAAGAAAATAAACCCTATTATACTTTGCAGCATTTCACTAATTCCCTTAATTAGTTTTTGGTGGCTAGATGCCTTTTTTCTTTATACAGAAAAGTTATACCGCGAACTCTACAAATGGGTTATTTCAGAACGGATAAAAAACAACTCCAAAAACATGTACGATCTAAACCCTCATAGATTTAAAAACCAATTGTATAAGAAAAAGGAAGGTGGCACTAGCGATAAGCTTGAGACTCAATTTTCCGTTATGTGGTCTAAAACTTTATGGCCCTTTTATTTAATCCCTACTCTTATGATTATTGGAATCTCAACATGGTTGCATTTTTATGATAGTAATAAGGACGAAACTCAAAAAGTTGAGATAGTAAACGTAGTCAATGCTAACTTGACCGACTCCAAATCAAATACAGATTCTATTCCGCAACAATTTGAAAGAAAAAATAACACTGACAAAATCAAAGTTGATAGTGTAAAACCAAACTCGAATTCTTCGCAATTAAAATCAGACTCAACAAAAAAGCCAACGGAGTCCGACTAATGATTTCCTACATTTCACTCCAACATACTCGTCACGCCTCTTCACAATGCGTAACCTTGGCGGGTTTTCTTTTTTCTTCTAAGGAGACCCCATGACCTCCTTATTTCCCAATACCAAGCAATTCATTCCCGACCATTTCCCAATAATCAAAGAGATGATCGATGTATAATAGCCTCAAACACAACCGCCAATCCATCCGCCTCAAAGGCTACGATTATACTCTACCCGGATATTATTTCATCACAATATGCACCCAAAATCGAATCCATCGATTCGGAAAAATAATAGATGGCAAAATGCAATTAAATGCCGCCGGAATGATCGTGGCAAATGAATGGCAAAAATCATCATCAATCCGCCCTAATATTCAAATAGATGAATGGATCATCATGCCCAATCATTTCCACGCCATCCTCCACGTACGGGCGCGTTGCACGCGCCCTAATAATTCTAATTCGCACCCCAACAATCCAAATTGCACGCGCCCCAATGATTTTATTTCGCGCCCCAAAAATGGGCGGATTCAATCCGCCCCTGCCGATGGGCCAATACATTCCGCCCCTGCCGATGGGCAAATGCATTCCACCCCTGCCGATGGGCCAATACATTCCGCCCCTGCCGATGGGCAAATGCATTCCACCCCTGCCGATGGGATAATCCAATCCGCCACTGCCGATGATACAGGCGTGATTATAGGTGACATTATACGCGGATTTAAATCAGCCGTAACCAAACAATTCTGGCAATTGCCTAATAGGGCTGGTATCAAATTATGGCAACGCAATTATTGGGAACATATAATTCGCGACGAAAATGAATTACTCAGAATCCGGCACTATATCCAACAGAATCCTCAAAAATGGGGTAAAGACCAACCAAATGGTAAAACAGAATATTCTGTAATAGAAGAATCAGCCCCCTATGGAGAAACCCCATGACCTCCTTTATCGCCAACGAAAAATACCAGTCCCAAATTCCTGCTATTCAACTTCTGCTCAATCTTGGTTATCAATTCCTTAGCCCCTCAGAAGCCGATAAAGAGCGTCTTGACCGCAAATCAAATGTGCTTTTAGAAAACATCTTAAGAGATCAACTCAAAAAGATCAACCGCATTTATCACAAAGGTCATGAATACCTCTTTAGCGAAGAAAACATTCAAAGCGCGATTCAAAAACTCAAGTCGGTTAAATACGATGGCCTAGTGCGCACCAATGAGCAGATCTATGACCTACTCACCTTAGGCACTTCGCAAGAACAAAACATCGAAGGTGACAACCGCAGTTTTAACATCAACTACATCGATTTTAAACACCCCGAGCGCAACGTCTATCATATTGTGCCCGAGTTCTCAGTCGAGCGCACTCGCTCAGTAGAAACCGCTCGGCCTGACATCGTACTTTTTGTTAACGGCATTCCCTTCTGTATAATCGAATGCAAGTCTCCTAAAATTGCAGTTAAAGAAGCGGTCAGCCAATCAATTCGCAATCAACAAGAAGATTACATTCCCAAACTTTTTACCTATGCCCAAATGGTCATTGGCATCAATAAGAATGAAGCCAAATATGCTACGGTAGGCACTCCTGCTAAATTTTGGGGAGTCTGGACCGAAAAAGAAGACCGAGATTCTGACCTTTTAAAGACCATCAATAAACCACTCACTAAAGCACAAAAGCAACAGTTATTTACTGGAGACTTTGGTGAAGCCAATAGATATTTTGAAGAGCTTGAGCAAGGCCAAAGGCTGGTCACAGAACAAGATCGTTTGCTCAACAGTCTTTGCCGCCCCGAGCGATTATTAGATATCGCCTATCGATTCACTTTATTTGATAATGGCATCAAAAAAGTCTGTCGCTATCAACAATACTTTGTCATTAGATCGACCATGCGACGTATTCAACAACGTACCGCCGAAGGCAAGCGCAAAGGCGGCATTATATGGCATACCCAAGGCTCTGGCAAATCGTTAACCATGGTCATGCTCGCTCGCAGTTTAGCCATGGATTCAGGCGTACCCAACGCACGCGTCGTCTTAGTCACCGACCGCGATGATCTAGACCGTCAACTCGGCAACACCTTTAAAGCATGTGGTCTAGAACCTCAGCGTGCCAACTCAGGTAAAAACCTACTTCAGCTAATTGCCGAAAACAAAGCAAGTATTATCACCACCTTAGTACACAAGTTTGATAAAGCTTTAAATGCTCGTAAATACGTAGAAGAATCTACCGATGTATTTCTTCTTATCGATGAAGCTCACCGTTCGCAATACAAAAACATGAACGCACGCATGCAACAGATGCTACCCAACGCCTGTTACATTGGCTTTACTGGCACTCCCCTACTTAAAAAAGAAAAAAACAGCTTTGCCAAATTTGGTGAAATGATAGAGCCCCATTATTCAATTACGCAAGCCGTTGAAGACGGTGCTGTTTTACCCCTTCTATATGAAGGCCGCCACATTGAGATGGAACAAAACAAAGCAGCCATAGATCTTTGGTTTGAAAGACACACCCAAGGGCTAACTAAAGAGCAAAAAGCTGATCTCAAAAAAAAATACGCTAAAGCAGAAATGCTCAGCAAGACTGAACAAGTGGTCTATATGCAAGCCTTTGACATCAGTGAACACTTTCGCAAAACTTGGAAAGGTACAGGCTTTAAGGCACAACTTGTAGCCCCTAGCAAAAACATCGCCGTGCTCTATCACAAGTATTTAAATGAAATTGGTTATGTGAGCTCTGAAGTTGTTATTTCACCCCCCGACACGCGTGATGGTTATGAAGAGCTCGATGAAGAACCCAATGACGAAGTAATCAAATTTTGGAAAAAGATGATGAATCGCTTTGGCAACGAAGAAGAATACACCAAGCAAATCATTAATCAATTTAAAAATGGTGAAGCACCAGAGATATTGATTGTCAGAGACAAATTGCTAACTGGTTTTGACGCCCCTAGAAACACTACTCTTTACATCTGTAGAACTCTCAAAGAACACACCTTATTGCAAGCCATAGCCCGTGTAAACCGTCTCGCCGAAAACAAGGAATTTGGCCATATTGTTGACTATTCAAATGTACTCGGCGAGCTAGACGAAGCCTTGCAAATGTATAGTGCCTTTGATGGTTTTGACCCCGAAGATATTAAAGATGCATTGCACGATGTCAGTACACAAATCACAAGACTTCCCCAGCTATACTCTCAATTATGGGATCTATTTAAAACAATTAAAAACAAACAAGATACTGAAGCCTTCGAGCAATTATTAGCTGACGAAGAAATTAGAGATGAATTCTATAGTAGGCTCCGTGAATTTAGTAAGTGCCTAAGTATTGCTTTATCTACACACACTTATCTCGAAACAGTAGAAGAAAGTAGGCAAAACCTCTATAAAGCAGATCTTAAACGCTTTAGCGACTTACGCAAATCTGTAAAACTTCGTTATGCAGAAACCATAGATTATAGTGAATATGAACCAAAAATTGAAAAAATGCTTAACACTCATATTCAAGCCAATGAAGTCTATCAACTCAATGAACCCGTTAACATTTTTGACGACGACGAATTCAACTGCGTTAAAGAAGAGCGCGGTATTTATGAGACTAAAACAACAGCCTCGAGAGCTGACTCTATTGCGCACGCCCTAAAACGCACCATCACCGAAAAAATGGAGGATGACCCGGCCTTTTACGAAAAATTTTCAAAATTAATTCAAGACGCCATCGATGCATTTAAGGCCAAGCGTATTTCAGATCTCGAATACTTAAACAAGGTCAGCGATCTAAGAAACAAAGTTATTCATAAAAAACACGACGACATTCCCTCTTCACTTGAGAACAATGAAAATGCCAAAGCCTATTATGGCATCACTTTGCCTTTTTTCAAAAGTGAGCAACTCAAAAATGAAGAGACCCAAACAATCGCTGCCGAGGTCGCTCTTGCAGTCCATAAAATTTTAGATGCCAAAATAATTGTGCAATTCTGGGAAAATGACCTAGCTCAGAAAGAGGCAATTAATGCCATTGATGATTTTCTTTTTGACGTAATTAAAGATGAAAGAGGCATTGAGCTAAGTATAGATCAAATCGATAATCTAATAGAAAAGATAATGACCTTAGCTAAGCATAGAAGTGGTCTATAACAGTGGCCTCAACAACCTCTGCCACTGTAAAGTATGGGGATCGAGCAATCGACTTCCAAATCATTAGACGATCTCGTAAAACTCTTGAAATTTCAGTACAGCCTGATGGAAAGGTTATCGTCGTTTCACCCCTTGATAGTAGCCTTGAACTGATTATGGCAAAAGTCAAAAAACGGGCACCATGGATTTTGACTCAAAAAAAATTTTTTGATCAATTTAATCCTCGCACACCTGAACGGCAATATATCGGTGGTGAGTCCCACCTGTATTTAGGTCGCAAATACCGTCTCAAAATTGAAGCTGGAAATTCTGATGAAATCAAACTCAGAGGTGGCTTCTTCCATATCACTTTGAAAGAAAAAAGACACGAAAATGTATCTAGTCATACTAAATCCATTTTAGATCAATGGTACTTAATTCAAGCACAACCTGTCTTTAATGAGGTCTACCAATCCGTTTTGCTCAAGTGGAAAATTCCAAAACCCACTATACTTAAAATTCGTGTAATGAAAACAAGATGGGGCTCTTTGTCTAAAAGAGGTACAATCACTTTAAATCCCAGCCTAATCAAAGCTCCCCGAGAATGTATCGAATACGTTATTACCCACGAACTGTGTCACACCGTTCACGATGACCATAGTGCTAAGTTCTATAAATTACTAGCTCAAAAAATGCCCGATTGGAAACGTCGTAAGCAAAGACTTGAAGATTCGCTTATTTGAAAACCCCAGCCGTCTACCCTCATTTCTCCATCAAAATCCCGATCTCAATCCGCTCATCGAATACGCATTAATGGGGCTTAACGAAAGCCAAACAAAACAATAAGTGGAGATAACCAGACCTGATTAACAAAAAGACACTTATTTCTTTTATCCCTCTTTGCCCGCATCGTATAGCTGTTGAGCAAGAAGTATGGCATCCATATTTTTTTCTGCCCAATGAGTTAAAGCCGTTACGCTCTCTGTCAGTGTTTTACCGAGATTGCTCAACTGATACTCTACTGAAATGGGGATTGTGGGAAATACCCTTCTCGAAATCAAGCCATCGCGTTCTAACTTTTTAAGCGTTTGCGAAAGCACCTTTTGCGAAATCCCTTTGACCTCTCTCCTGAGTTCATTAAAGCGCATCGGCCCCGTTTGCAAGCGATCTAGAATAAGTAACACCCATTTATCAGCGATGCGACTCAACACTATTCGCGTCGGACAATTGTCTTCAAAAACGTTATAACATTGCTCCATTATTTCTCCTATCTAAAGCTCAAGGTTACCTAGAGGTAATCTCGTTTCAACAAAGTGCCTTCTTTACGATTCGCTCGTCAAATGTATATTGCCCCGGCCAAGTGGCGAACAGACTCTTGGTATTGAAAAGTCATCCTCCCAAAGGAATATGTTCACATGAACCCCAAATTCGTCGTTCTCGGAGCCAACGGAAACGTAGGCACACCCCTTGTTCAAATTCTACTTAAAGCTGGTTACCAAGTCAAATCCGTTTCTCGAACAGGAGAGGCCATCAATGGATCTGAAGGGTTCACCTTTAATTTTCACAATCCCTCAACGCTGTCTACCCTTTTTAGCGATGTCGATGCCGCTTACATTATGCTGCCCAGCGGAAATGTCGACATTACTGAATTGCTATTGCCCGTCGTCGAAGCCGCTATTGCAAATCAAACTAAAGTTGTATTTCAAAGCGTACTCGGAGCAGATCGCGATGACAACCATCCCTATCGCCAAGTGGAGATAGCCTTAGAAAAATCGGGGATTCCCTATGTCATCCTTCGACCCAACTGGTTTGCCGACAACTTTCACACTTACTGGAAGGCCGGGATTTTATTAGGAGAAATTGCCTTACCCGCCGCCGAAGGCGCTTCTAGCTTTATTGATGTGAGAGACATTGCCGAGTGTGCTGCAACGGCCTTAACTTGTGACACATTCGATGGAAAATCTTTTGATCTCACAGGGCCAGAAGCGGTGAATTACGCTGAAGCCGCCGAGAGAATTTCAGAAACCATCGGACGCAAAATCAACTACAGCGCCATCACAGATGAAGCCTTTGTAGAGATTCTAACAAAAGCAGGTGTTCTCAATGACTACGCTCAATTTTTAGCTTCGATTTTTTACCCCGTGCGCGAAGGTTTAACCTCAGCCATCAGTCCTGACGTCGAAACACTACTGGGCAAAGCACCTCGTTCGTTGCAAACCTACCTTTCTGATCACGCCGAAGATTTCAAGGCCTAACACCTTTAAAACACATCTAAAAATCTTGCGATTCCCTTCATGACCAGCCCATGATAATGAAGGGAATCTTTACTTTAAACTTCTTTTAAGTTGGCGAGTTCGCTGTAATACGCCCATTTCGCATCTATTTCACTTTGCAACTCATCCGCAAACTGACGCGCTTTTTCGGGTTGGCTTTTAACCAACATTTGAAAGCGATTCTCTGTCGCTACGTATTCGTGCACTGGGATTTTAGGTGCGCGCGAATCGAGGTGGAAGGGGTTTTTGCCTTCGGCTTTTTCTTCGGGGTTAAATCTAAACAGCGGCCAATATCCCGAATCAACCGCCATTTTTTGATGGCTGAGTTGTTTCTTAAGATCATAACCATGAGCCACACAAGGGCTATAAGCAATAATCAAAGAAGGCCCGCGGTAGTTCTCGGCTTCAACCAATGTTTTGATGGTGTGTGCATCGTTTGCACCAATCGCAATTTTGCCCACATAAACATTGCCATAACTCATCGCCATCTGCGTGATGTCTTTTTTGCCCACTGCTTTACCGCCTGCGGCAAATTGGGCCACTGCGCCTTTGGGTGTAGACTTCGAAGCTTGGCCACCAGTGTTCGAATACACTTCAGTGTCCATCACCAAGATATTGACATCGGCACCCGTTGCCATAATATGATCTAGGCCGCTAAAACCAATATCATAGGCCCAACCATCACCCCCAAAAATCCAGACACTTTTGCGCACCAAATAATCGGCCACCTCTAATAAGCGATCAGCCTCTTTGTTATCACCTTGAGCTAAAATTTCGGCTAAAGCATTTTTTAGCGCTTCGACATCAGACCTTTGAATGGCAATATCACTTTCTTCAACTTGGGGATTGCTTTGCAAGTTTTGCACTAAATCATCAGGAAGAATTCCCCAGAATTTATCGAGCAAAGACATGGCCAATTCCTGACGTTTTTCAGTCGCTAAACGCATCCCCAAACCAAACTCGGCATTGTCTTCAAAAAGCGAATTCGCCCAAGCGGGGCCGCGACCATTTTTATCTTGCGCATAAGGAGTGGTGGGCAAGTTACCGCCATAGATTGACGAACAGCCCGTAGCATTTGCCACCATCATGCGATCGCCAAACAATTGCGTAATGGTTTTGATATAGGCGGTTTCACCGCAACCCGAACAAGCCCCAGAGAATTCAAACAAGGGTTGTAACATCTGGGTGTACTTCACGTTTTTCTTGGCCAGCGTGCGGTCCATTTCAGGAATCTTCAAGAAGAAATCCCAATTGATCATCTCTTGTTTTAGGTTCACTTCTTTGGCCTGCATACTTAAGGCGTTACGTTCAGGATTTTTGCGGTCGATGCCTGGGCAGGCTTCGACGCAAAGCTCACAGCCCGTACAATCAAGGGGTGAAACTTGAATAATGTATTTGGGATCGCCCTCTTTAACGCCCTTAGCTTTGGTGGCCACAAAGCCTTCGGGTGAACCTTCGAGATCAGTGGCATCACAAAGCTTAGAACGAATCGCGGCATGTGGGCAAACCATGGCACACTTGCCGCATTGAATACAAAGGTCTTCAGTCCAAGTGGGAATAAAATCGGCAAGGTCTCGTTTTTCAAAACGAGTCGTTGCAGTAGGCCATGATCCATTATCGGGGATTGCCGAAACCGGAAGATCATCGCCTTTGCCGGCAATCATGGCACCGATGATTTCAGACACAAACTCAGAAGCACCTTCCATTGGATTAAAACCTAGAGCTAGGCTTTCTCCTAATTCTGCGGGAACTGCCAATTCGTGCAAATTGGCCAAAGTCTGATCAACGGCCTTAAAGTTTTTTTCAACGACTTCTGCGCCTTTTTTGCTGTAGGTCTTTTCGATGGCTGACTTGATTTTTGCAATGGCCTCTTCTCTTTCTAAAACACCACTGATCGCAAAAAAACACGTTTGCATAATGGTATTAATACGGCGACCCATTCCCGTTTCACGCGCTACAGAGTTTGCATCAATCACATAAACTTTGAGCTTTTTATTTAAAATGTGTTGACGGGCATTCAGAGGTAAACTTTGCCATACATTCTCAAGCTCTACACTTGAGTTCAGCAAGAAGATTCCATTATCGGTAGCGTGCTCAAGCATATCCACTTGGTTTAAAAGCG
>JBNKYI010000014.1:0-15894 GCA_050300815.1 Fibrobacterales bacterium | reverse complement strand
GAAAATATTCTGATTTGACTCAAGAAGAAATAAGTTTACCAGAGCATTTGTTTTCAAAAGATCAATGGCCTTATAGGGAATTAACTGATCCTTATGAATTTAACCTGTACTATGGATATAAAGGTCAGTATAATGACCGTCTAAAGCTGATACTTCCTCACCAATTAGAAGGGGATTCAACAAAATATCTTTCTATAGATCGGTTTAAAGATTCACCACATTCGTCTAATGCAGTAAGTATTTTTGATAAAAATGAAATGTTTCAGGAACTGTCTGTTAGATGTGTCCAGTCGATTTCTCAAGATTCATTAGAACTTTATTGGACAAATGCAATTAAAAATAAATTTAATCTAACTCTTATAGCGGATTCCGTATTTCATAGTCGCTATAAAGACCTCATCGAAGATTTTTAGGAGCAATTATGAAAACCATTTTAATCCCCCTATTCTTTATTACCTCTCTTTTTGCCCAACTCAGCCCCGAAGTTTTTAAAAGCGCAATAGCTAAATCACAGTTAGGTTCTGATTCGACTTGGATCGAAATGACCCAGATGGTGCATGTGCAAGGTCAGCAAATTAAAAGCTTGTCGAAATTTATCAAACTCGGTGATAACGAAAAAATTGAAACTAAAAATCAAGTCATGCACCAAGTAATTGTTAAGTCAAAAGGTGAAATTAAAATCAAAGACATGAAGTCGGGTAAAGTTCACTCTCAAAAATTACCCGATGGCGCCACCGCTGCACCTGGCCTATCCGTAGACAAAATCTGGGGTAACGGTGATTTTAAGGCCCCTGTGCAAGAGGGTGATTTATGGAAACTCGAATCAAACTCAAACTTAGGTGATGAGCAACTAGAAAGCAGAATCTTGTGGTACAATCCATCTACTGCAAAAATTGAAAAGTTTAAAGAAGTGCGGGTTGATGGCTTAACCACTGAAACCAGTCTTGAATATTGCAGTGATTGCAATTTTAAAGACGTTCCGCGCAAGATGATTATCAATGGCAAGCAAGGGAATATCAGTGTAAAAACTGAAATTGAAATTACCAAATTCGAGAAAATCAATTCGATGCTCCCCAGCTTTTTTGATTTGAAATAATGAGTTATGAACAAGCTCATTTTATTCACAATCCTAGCGTTATTATCTGGTTGCTTTTTTGATAGCGAAGATTATCCGCCTTTACCTGATTTAGTGGAGGAGGATCTTTATGGGTGTTGGTTAACACATAACTCAGAAGAAGATTGTACAAAATTATGTTTTGATCAATCGGAATATCTATATAAAATTGTTGCCGATAAGAATGCAATTTCTGGAATTGATAAGAGATCTTGGGAAATGCTGGGTAAATTTAAAATTAATGGGGGGGGGGGTATGGAGAAAAAAGAATTATTACTCTTGATGAAGAGGGAAATGAAAATAGTTTAATTCCTACTTATTATTTTCCCAGTACTATATATAAGGAAGGCTCATTTGATTATGATCCATTAAATGTAGCACGTACTCTTTATGTGGTCGGTGATAGCCTAATGTACCGAGGCAGTGAAAATTCCAAAGCAACCGTCTATGGCACCCGCCTTGCTTCGATGAACGCGGCTTGTCACGAGTCGTTCTATTATTTTTCAAAACCAGAGGGCTGGACTTTAGAGTAGTCTTTCATTTGATGCCAATGAAATGGCCGCCCCTTAAAGGAAAAAGAATATGAACAAACTCATTATATTCACAATCATAACCTTATTCGTTGGTTGTTTTTTTGACAGCGAAGATTACCCGCCATTACCGGATTTAGTGGCTGAGGATCTTTATGGGTGTTGGAGTCTTTATAATGAAGAAGAGGCATGTACTAAAGTGTGTTTTGATGAATCGAGTTATTTGTACTACTTAAGAGGTCAAAAAGCTGGTTTAGTTGGCGTTTCAGGTAAACGCTCTTGGGAAATGCTGGGTAGGTATAAAGTCAATGGGGGCGGGGGCTATTATGAAGAGAAAATTATTACTCTTAACGAAGATGGAAGCGAAAATAGCTTTATCCCTACTTATTATTTTCCTAGCAACGAAGGCGAACAGGGTTCTTTAGAAAATAGTGTTTTACATATTGCACGTTCATTTTATGTAATTGGTGATAGCCTAATGTACCGTGGTAGTGAAAATTCAAAGGCAACCGTTTATGGCACCCGCCTTGCTTCGATGAACGCGGCTTGTCACGAGTCTTTCTATTACTTTTCAAAACCTGAGGGCTGGACTTTAGAATAAACCCGAAGTTTATTCGACCCTAATAAAAAAAGCGGCCGTGCATCGCTTTTAAAAGAGCGAAGTCGGTTGATTGCTAAGTAATTCTCACTCTATTACAATGGTGTGTCGAAATGACAAGCTTTGGCGTCAATTTTTTAACGAAAAACACATAAAAAAATTGACGTGCCCCTAAGCTATACCTACCTTTGGTGCCGAGTTTGAGGCTTTTGACTATTTGGACCAGAATGTGCCATATATTCACAATTTTTAGAGAATTTACTTCTCCTACCCCTATGATTAGACTTTTTTTAATGAGCCTGTTAGTCGGTGCGCTATGGGCTCAAGATCCCAGTGAAATCGGAATTTCAGAAAAACTGGGCGAATATGTACCTCTCGATATTACGCTGAACGACGAAAAAGGGCTTCCTGTTCGTTTGGATCAGGTTTTGGGAGATAAGCCCGTTTTACTCAATCTCGTTTACTTCAATTGCCCTGGCATTTGTTCTCCATTAATGAACGGAATGGTCACCTCCATTGACAAAATGCCCTACGAATTGGGCAAAGACTTTAACATCCTCACCATTTCTTTTGACCCTAGTGAAGGCCACGAACTCGCCACAGAAAAACAGGCGAGTTATTTTGATCAGCTTCAAAAACAAAAAGCAGATCAGACCTCTTGGCGATTTTTGACAGGCGATACCGTAAATCTGCAAAGGTTGATTGATGCCGTTGGCTTTAAGTATAAAGTGGTTGGGGAAGATCTCGCTCATAGCGGAGCCCTAATAACCTTATCGCCTCGGGGTAAAATCTGTCGCTATCTTTACGGTATAGAGTTCTTACCCTTTGACCTGAAGATGGCGTTGATTGAGGCGAAGGCTGGAGAGAGTCACTCCACCATTACCCGACTTCTCGAATACTGTTACAATTACGATCCCAAAGGCAGAACCTATGTCGTTGATGTCACCAAAGTGATTGGTGCTGTCATGTTGTTGACATTGCTTTGCTTTTTTGGATTTCTCGTGTTTTTTAAAAAAACCAAAAACATCACTCAAAGTGGAACCAAGTAGATGGAAAATAACAGCAACTACAAAAGCTATCTGAAAGAGAAGCATTGGAACATTCCTTTGTTCGATTGGATCTTCTCTACGGACCACAAGCGAATTGGCATTCTGTACTTAGTCAGTATGTTCTCCTTTTTTCTTGTGGGTATGTCCTTAGCCTTTTTGATCAAGCTCGAAAAGCTATTCCCCGGAGCCTGGATTTTAAATCATATCGCAGACTTTTTAGGAGCAGAAAGCGCCTCAAGGGTGTATAACTCTCTCTTTACTCTGCACGGTGTGATCATGATTTTCTTGTTCATTGTGCCGGGCTTGCCTTCGATTTTTGGCAACTTTTTCTTGCCGATTTTGATCGGAGCCAAAGACGTTGCTTTTCCGAAATTAAATCTGGCCAGTTGGTGGATTTTTATGACGGGAGCCGCGTTGCTGTTTGTCTCTCTGCTGTTGGGCCCTAATGGCCCTGCCGATACGGGCTGGACATTTACTGTTCCTTATTCAACCAATACCCTGGCGACGGTCGGTTTGCCTCTTTTAGCGGCTTTTATATTGGGATGGGGAACCATTTTAACCTCTATCAACTTCATCGTGACCATTCACCGCATGCGCTGCCCTGGAATGAGCTGGTTTAAAATGCCACTCTTTGTATGGTCGCTGTATGCAACGGCTTGGATTCAAGTGTTGGCGACTCCAGTTATTGGAATCACCTTGCTGTTGCTCGCTTTTGAGAGGGTGCTTCCCGTGGGCTTTTTCGATCCCTCTAAAGGGGGAGATCCCATCTTATTCCAACATTTGTTTTGGATCTATTCGCACCCAGCGGTTTATGTGATGATTCTTCCTGCGATGGGAGCCATTTCTGAAATTATCCCCGTTTTCACTCGACGTTGCATTTTTGGTTATAAAGCCATTGCGATCTCGACTTTGGCGATTGCGGGAATTGGCTATTTCGTATGGGCTCACCATATGTTTGTTACAGGAATGGATTCTTCTGCAGATATGATTTTTTCATTCTTAACCTTCTTTGTGGGGATTCCAACGGCGGTTAAAGTTTTTAACTGGGTGGCGAGCTTGTATAAAGGTTCTATTCATCTCGATCCCCCGATGTTATTTGCGTTGTCTTTTATTTTCAATTTCACCATTGGCGGTTTGACTGGGATTTTGTTGGGAACTCTGTCGGCAGATGTTCACACCCATGACACCGATTTTGTGGTTGCTCACTTTCACTATACGATGTTTGGCGGTGCGGCAACGGGGCTTTTTGGGGCGCTACACTATTGGTATCCCAAAATGTTCGGCAAAATGTATAACAAGAAAGTGGCGACTCTCGCTTGGGGGCTCTTCTTCATCGGCTTTAATACCTTGTACTTTCCCATGTTCATCCTCGGTTTGATGGGGCAACCCCGTCGCTATTTTGACTATTTGCCACACTTTCAACCTTGGCAAGTGCTCTCGTCTATCGGGGCCTTCATCATGGTTCCGGGGTTATTATTGATGTTCTTTAACTTGTTGCGCGGTCTGTGGAGCAAAGAAGATCCAGGATCTAACCCTTGGAACGGTCGCACTTTGGAATGGCAATTAGAGACGACCCCTTCGCTCTTTAACTTTGATGAAATTCCTACCGTAACCGAAGGTCCTTACGACTATCCCGAAGGAGACGAAAAATAATGAGTGCTGAGCATTTCGAACATCGCGATGATGTAGGAGCCCGAATGGCCATGTGGCTGTTCCTTTTTACAGAGCTCCTTCTCTTTGGCGTATTCTTCATCATTTATACGGTTTATCGCATGAATTACATTCATGAGTTTCACCATGCCGCTCTTCAACTCGATTCAACTCTTGGGGCGGTAAACACGGTGGTGCTCTTGACTTCATCGTTGACTATGGTTCTTTCGATTGTTTCGATTCAAAAGAATAAGAAAGCTTGGTCAATCTTTTGGCTAGTGATAACCATCGCTTGCGCGATAGCCTTTCTTGTTAACAAGTATTTTGAGTATAGCTACAAGTTCAGTCATGGCATTTGGTTGAATTCAGAAGTGCTCAATGCAATGGATCACGGATCAATTCTTTTTTATGGCCTTTATTTTGTGATGACCGGTTTGCACGGTATTCACATCTTGGCGGGTATTGTTCTTTTGAGTGTAATGCTTTGTCGCGTTGCCATGAACAAAATCAATCAAGACCGCAACGTCATGTTAGAAAACGCTGGTCTTTATTGGCACATCGTTGACTTGATTTGGATTTTCCTCTTCCCTTTGTTTTACCTAATTGCTTAAGAGGGTTTGCTCATGTCAGAACATCAAAATGAACATCACGCAGAACACAAGCACGAACCGGAATACGGCACACCTGTACTTGTTTACTTAGCCCTTTTGGTTCTCACCGGTCTAACCGTTTCTGTTTCTGGACTTAAAATTTCAGCGGCAGCTTCGGCTATTCTCGCTCTCTTGATTGCTACGATTAAGGGAGGATTGGTTGTTACTTATTTCATGCACCTTAAATACGAAGATAAGGTCTTTTGGGTCCTTTCATTGGTATCTCTGGCTACACTGGGTGTGGTCTTCGGATTTACCTTCTTCGACTATTCTTTCCGCGAAACACTCTTTCACTAAGGATATGAGAAAAAATGTTTGAATTTGGAGATACTTTTAAAGAACAGGCGAATTTCGCTCTATTTTGGGTGCTCGCCATCGACGGATTATTCTTGGCTTTGATTGCCTTTTGTCTGATCTTCTTCACCTACAGATATCACAAAAGTCGCAATTTAAAACCCAAAAATATTGAAGGACACGTTGGGTTAGAAGTCTTATGGACTGTGGTTCCAACGATCATTGTGATGTGGTTCTTCTATATTGGTTGGGAAGGCTATAAAACAGATAGAGCGGTGCCAGATGGTGCCATGGTGGTTGAAGTGACGGCCTACAAATGGGGCTGGAATTTCAAATACCCCAATGGCAAATCTTCAGACAATATCTATTTGCCTGTGAATAAGCCGGTAAAGTTTATTTTGCACACCAAAGATGTGGTGCACAGTTTCTATTTACCTGAGTTTCGCACCAAACGAGATGCGATGCCTGGATATGAAAACTTTGTTTGGATTAAACCAGAAAAAACAGGTGAGTTTAACCTTTACTGCACAGAATATTGCGGTTTGAACCACTGGAATATGAACCGCAAAGTTTTCGTTGTTTCAGATAATGAGTTCAACGCTTGGCTGAATACGGCGCCAGAACATTTGGATGGACCTGCGGTCTATGCAAAACACTGTGCGGTTTGTCATAGCAACGATGGTTCAGCTAAAGTGGGGCCTTCTTTCAAGGGCGTCTTTGGCAAAAATGAAACCGTATTGATTAATGATGTTGAATCGAATGTAGAGGTGAATAAAGACTACATTTACGAATCTATTCGCAAGCCCGGTGCGGCTGTAGTTAAAGGTTTCGGCAATGCCATGCCTAGCTTTGAAGGAACCTTGAGTGATAAAGAAATCGAAAACGTCGCGGATTATATCGAATCCCTGAAGTAAAGAGGAAATCAGATGAACTCAATGTTAATGGAACTTTTCGGTCTGCCTGAGATCAAGCAATTTGCTCTCAAGCAAATCCTCTTGGTGATTACCGAAGTATTGTTTAACAGTTACTTCAGCATCTTGTTGGGAGCAACTCTCTTCGCTTTGGTTTATCATGCCATTGGTAAGAAATCGAAGAACGCACTGCTGTTGCGCTTTGCTCGAGACCTCTTTAGCCAACTCTATATGAGTCGTTGGGCTGCGGTGATCTTGGTGGGTGGAACGCTAACGGCGATCGCCTTATTTAAAGGCTTTTTCCTTTATGACTCCGCATCAGGGGCAATTGGTGTTTATGCGATTGCCCTTATTTTAATGCTGTTGGGATTGTCGTTTTCTTTCTCATTTCAAAATTACCTCATTTTTTCGAGCAAAGAAGAAGCCCTAAAAGAACCGGGTCAAGAGAATGCTTATCTCGCGGGCTCTGCAAGTTCGGGGTACATTTCTTTTATTTTGTTGCTCTTGGGGGCTTGGGCTTATTCGACCGCTTCAACCGAAGCGGGCAACGAGTTGCTTTGGGGAGCGAAGGCTTCTGTCGCTTTTAGCCACGAAACGTGGGCTCAGCTTTTACAGATGGTGGCTTTGGCCTTGCCTATGTCAGCAGGAGCGATGTTGTTTCTTTTCTTTAACGATCACCGCATTAAGCTTTCTCCCGAATACGCTTCGCTTGTAGGGCAAAGGGCCAATTGGATTCTTTGGAGTTACTCAATTGTGCTTCCGATCGTGATCGTGCTTAAAGTCTGTGCAATTCCTAACAATGCGATCAATACGGCTTCTGTTTTGTGGTCTGTTCTCGCGGTTGCACTGACCTTCGGTATCTTTCACATGGCCCACGCTTTAAAAAAAGGGCAGAGAACTCGTTTTGACAAAATTATTTTACCGGCCTTCATTCTTTTGGTGCTTTTGCTGACGCTCTCTGAGAAATCGGCAATGATGTACGGTATTCGAAATCACGTCAAAGCAGTGAAAGAAAAGGTTTACGAGAAAAAGGCCGAAGAGGGAGATCATGGCGTCTCTCACCATGCGCCACTACAGATGAATCGATTTTAATTAGTGGAACGGATCTATGAACAATAAATGGCTTGAACAAACGATGAAGATTAGACTCCCCATTTTAATTGGGGTTGCGCTAGTCACTTATGCGATCACTTTTTATGTCTCAGCACCTGAGCGTACAGGAGTGGGAAGAGCTCCCGAGCAACCTATTCCCTTTTCTCATAAGCTGCATGCAGGAACGATGAAAATTGATTGCCGCTATTGTCACATCGGTGTCGAAAAAGGACGCCATGCGACCATTCCCTCATTGAATATCTGTATGAACTGCCATACAGAAGCGAGAAAAGAATCTCCGTATATTCAACAACTCACCAAGCATTACAATGAGAATATTCCTCTGACTTGGTCTAGAGTTTATCGAGTTCCCGAGTATGTTTATTTCGACCACTCTGTGCACATCGCTAAAGGATTTGACTGCATGCAGTGCCACGGCGATGTGGCTTCAATGGACAAGGTGGAGCAGGTCGAGAGGGTGACTATGGGTAAATGCGTGAAGTGTCACGAAGGGGCCCATAAAGATCAGCCCGGTATTACGAATAAAGACATTGGACCTAAAAACTGTTCAGTGTGTCACAGATAATGGGTGGTCAAATGAATAAAGAAAATATGGATCTTAATTATTGGAGAAGCTTTCAGGAATTGTATGCAAACGATTCATTTGTAAAGCAAACTCAAAACGAATTTTCTGATAAAGCTGCTGAGGCCCCTGAGTTGGCTCAGATGAGTCAGATGAGTCGCCGTAAATTTGTTGGTTTGATGAGTGCGTCGGCCGCTTTGGCGGGCACGGCCTGTTCTAAATACAGAGATGAAGGCGAACTGATTCCCTATAACAACCAAACAGAGACAACGACTCCGGGAATCACTTACCACTATGCTTCTTCGATCACTCGAAACGGTCAAACCGAAGGCGTTTTGATTAAAGTTCGCGAAGGGCGCCCTATTAAAATTGTAGGAAATGCACAACACCCTGTGAATAAGGGAGGCATTTCTGCGTCGACTCAAGCGATGATGATGTCGCTTTACGATCCAGATCGCCTGAAAAAACCTTTAATCAACGGAGCGAAATCGACTTTTGCCGAAGCGGATACCTTGGTGAAAGCGGCTATTGTTGAGGCGCAATCCCAAGGAAAAAAAGTGGTATTGCTGGGAAACAAGAATGTTTCTCCTCTACTCAAAGGAATTGTAAATGAGGCCAAGGCGTTAAACCCCGAAACCCATTTTGTCAGTTTTGACGCTTATGACAGAGGGTTGGCGAGCAAAGCTCAAAAAACGGTTTTTGGCAAGGCCGTCAAATATCGCTTAGACAAAGCGGATTTGGTGATCAGTTTTGAGTCAGACTTCTTGGGCTCTGAGGGTTCTGTAGAACAAAAGAAAGAATTCGCTGTTGGCCGAGATATCGTGCAGTCGGGCAAACAAAACAAACTGATCGCCATCGAAGGCGACATGAGCTTGACGGGAATCAATGCAGATTGGCGTTTGCCTGTGCGTTCAGATGCCGTTGAGACTCTGCTGGTTAGCCTTTTAGCCGAGTTGGTCTTTTCAACTCAAAATGTAAAAGAGCAACTGTCGGCCACTCAGTTGAATTACCTCGATTCTTATCGCTTCGACAAGATCTCTGCTTCGGTAAAGGTTGAGAAGAAAGATTTTGAAAAGCTGCTGAAAGATATTTCTGAACGCAAAGGAAAAGTGCTGGTTAAAGTAGGGCAGAAGTTGGGTTATGCGGCCTTTGTTGCCAGTGAACTTTTAAACAGCTTCTTGGCGACCGAACTTATGACCTCAAGCTATGCTTCGAATGAATCTTACGAAGTCGGCGGAACAGAAGAACTCAAGGCTTTGGTTAATGATTTAAACCAAGGAAACATCGGTGTTCTCATCAATTTGAATGGAAACCCCTTATTCAATCTTCCGGCAGATTTAGGCCTTGCAGAAGCCATTAAAAAGGCGGGATTGTATGTGTCGATGGTCGAGTCTCTAAATGAGAGTTGCACCGCCGCCAAAGTGGTTTTACCAGTGAATCACCCCTTAGAGTCTTGGGGGATTTACGAGTCGAGACAGGGTTTGGTTGAACTCCAACAACCTGTTATCGCCCCGCTCTTTAACAGTCGTCAATTAGAAGATTTATTGATCAGCTATTTGGGTCAGAAAAATTTCTCAGATATCGCGGCTAGAGAGTGGATTAAAAATTATGTGCAGACCGTTACTTACACACAAGCGGGCTCACTGCTCACTGCAGGTGAGTTTTGGGTTAATGCTTTGCACGATGGTTTTGTAAAAACCAAAACAGTTGCGCAAGAATTTTCAGCGAATTGGGAGCCTGTGACTTCGATTAAGCCCGCGAGCTTAGATAAAGGCATGGTTCTTGTTTTGAAAGCCTCGCAATATTTGGGAGACGGAGCCTTGGCCAACGTCGGCTGGTTGCAAGAGCTTCCCCACCCTGTTTCTAAAGTGGCGTGGGATAATTACGCGGCAATGTCGATCAACACAATGAAAAAATTGGGGTTGAAACGCTACCCTAAATCGGGTGATTTCACCTATGAAGTGGTGGTGTTGACCGTGGGCAAAAATTCGATTGAGATTCCCGCATTTACCCAACCGGGTTTGGCGGATGATCAAGTGGTGGTCGAGTTGGGTTACGGCCGAAGTGTCTGTGGAAACGCTGGCATTGAGGTAGGGGTTAACGCAATCGACCTTTTGAGCATTAATTCAAAATCGGGTTTTATCGTTTCAAATGTTCAAGTGGCTTCGGCAGGTAAATTTTACGAATTGGCGAGCACTCAAGAACAATCGGCGATTAATGCGCAAGGTCTGCAAGAAGACATGGGCGTCAAAAGCATGTTGGCTACTCGCATGGAAGATTCTCATCTCAAACGCAGAATTATTCAAGAGGGAACCGTCGAAGAATACAAAGCGAATCCTCACTTTTTGCACGAGGGCGAGCATTATCCGACCGCTTCGCTAAATCGCCCTCATAAATATGCGGGTGTTAAGTGGGCGATGTCGATCGACTTAAACAAATGCACCGGTTGCGGAGACTGCATCATCGCCTGTAACGTGGAAAATAACATTCCTGTGGTAGGTAAAGATCAAGTTAAAGTGGGTCGCGAAATGCATTGGATGCGCATTGATCGTTATTATTCAGGCGATGCAGCGAATCCAAGGGCGAGTGTGCAACCCATGCTTTGTCAGCACTGCGACAACGCCCCTTGTGAAAACGTTTGCCCTGTTGTCGCCACGACTCACAGCCCAGAAGGCATCAACGAGATGACCTATAACCGTTGTGTGGGAACTCGCTACTGTGCAAACAACTGTCCTTATAAAGTGCGTCGCTTTAACTTTTTCAACTTCCGCGATCACTTTGCCAACGAGCATCAGCAAAAACCTGTTTTTGCTCTGTTGCACAACCCCGAAGTCAGCGTGCGCTCTAGAGGGGTTATGGAAAAATGTTCATTTTGTGTACAACGCGTTAATTTGGCACGTGCCGCATCTAAACGCGCTCACGAAGAATGGAACGGCCAAGGGATGGTGACTGCTTGTCAAGAAGTTTGCTCGGCAAACGCCATTGCTTTTGGAAACATTAACGATGCAGACAGCACCGTTGCCCGTAATAAAAAACACGCTCTGACTTACCGCGTACTCGATGAGACCGCTGTAGAATCTAATGTGCGTTACCTTGCGAAAATCAGAAATATTGAAGGGAAATCTCATTCATGAGTTACGAAGTAGATTACACCCGCCCGGTGTCTCTGGTCACAGAGAAGGATGGCTTCAAAGAGCTTGATGATTGTATCGCAGCTCCCGTTGAGCAAGTGATCCCACCTCTCAAATGGTGGCTGGCTTTTATGGTCCCTCTAGCAATGCTGGCCACTGGCGGCTGGGGGTTGTTTCAGACTCTCAAATACGGTACAGGGGTTTGGGGGAACTCAAACCCTTCGGGTTGGGCTTTTCCGATCATTAACTTTGTTTTCTGGATCGGTATCGGTCACGCCGGTACATTGATCTCGGCGGTGCTCTTTCTTTTGCGCCAAACATGGCGTACGGCGATTGCTCGCTTTGCTGAGGCGATGACCCTTTTTGCGGTGGTGACGGCGATGATTTTCCCTATCTTGCATACGGGTCGACCTTGGTTAGCGCACTATCTGTTGCCTTATCCCAACGAAAGAGGGTTGTGGGTTAACTTCACTTCTCCGTTGTTGTGGGACGTATTTGCGGTTTCAACCTATGGAATTGTGTCGGCGATCTTCTGGTATGTGGGGTTAATCCCCGACTTTGCCATCATGCGCGACAGAACCAAAGCAGGGGTTCGCAAGTTTATCTATTCGACATTTTCTCTGGGATGGAGAGGTTCGAATCGCCACTGGCAACACTATGAAAAAGCCTATATGCTGTTGGCGGGTATTGCGACACCGCTGGTGTTTTCGGTGCACACCATCGTATCTTTTGACTTTGCAACGTCAATTATTCCGGGATGGCATACGACAATCTTCCCCCCTTATTTTGTGGCGGGTGCGATTTTCTCAGGCTTTGGTGCGGTAGAGACTGCTCTTATCTTTTTGCGTTACTTCTTTAAGATGGAACACATTGTGACAATGAATCACCTTGAGCGCATGAATAAAATCATCATGTGTACGGGGATGATGGTCGGTTATGCCTATTCGATGGAGTTTTTTACCGCTTGGTACAGCGGCAACCCCAACGAAGAGTTTGTGTTTATTAACCGCGCCTTTGGTCCTTACGCTTGGGCCTACTGGACAATGGTAAGTTGCAACGTGATTATTCCACAAGTTTTTTGGTTTAAATGGGCACGCAGAAATTTGCCTTTGATGTTTATCATCACGATATTTGTGAATATAGGAATGTGGTTTGAGCGCCATGTTATTGTGGTCACCTCGTTGCACCGCGATTATCTGCCGTCTTCTTGGTCTTATTTTATTCCTACACAAGTAGACTTTGCCCTACTGATTGGTTCTTTCGGATTGTTTATCAGTTTGGTCTTTCTATTTGTTCGCGTTTTACCTGTTATCGCTATTGCTGAGCTGAAGGGCGTTGTCGACCATGCTCAACCTAGCCATCATGCAAAAGGAGATCACTAAGATGAGTCAGGATAAAAAGCTCTTTGCTATCTCCGCTCTTTTTGATAGCCCAGATGCGATTATGGCTGCCGCCGAAAAAGTTTCGGAGCGCAACTATAAACACTGGGATGTTAATACTCCTTACCCCGTACACGGTATGGATGATGCCATGAAAATCCCTCCTTCAAAACTCGCTTGGGTGACTTTTGCTCTCTCGGCTTTTGGAGCGAGCTTTGCCATGTTTTTTATGTGGTGGGTGATGGATATGGATTACCCTTTGAATGTAGGGGGTAAGCCTTTCTTTTCTATTCCGGCTTTTGTGCCCATTACTTTTGCGGTAGGGGTACTTTTGTCGGTAACGACAACGGTTTTCTCGTTGATTGTTTTCTTTTGTAAGCTTCCTGGGCAAGCGCATCCCATGCACGACACCGAATACATGAAAGCGTGTATTTCGAACAAGTTTGGGATCATCATTGAATCGAAGAATGAAGGCTTTGAGGCCGCTGAGGTTGAAGGTTTCTTGTCTTCTATCGGAGCGTCTAAGATCATTCCGATCTATGAACCCGATTTCTCGAAGAATGAAATTCCTTTGCCTTTTGGTGCGCGATTCACCTACAAAGAAATTTTCTTTGTTCTCATTCTTTTGGGAACTGTGGGTGCAGTGGTTTCAAAGGTTTATGTCGCTTATAACCAAGTGCTTTATGATCAACTGCCAATACTTCACACCAAAGATCCCATCACAGGTTTGCAGTTGGTATACTTTACAGACACGCTAAACGGCAAAGATGACGGTGAAGAACAACTGAAATTTTTACAAGCGGGTGACACTGCTAAGGGGATTATTCGACCCATTCGCGGCCCTTTCACTTGGTTGGATACCCAGCCTAAAGAAGGTCAGACGTCAAGAAGTAAGTTCTTTGCAGACAGTCGCGTCTTGAGAGAACAAGTTCCTGAAACTGTGGCGCAGGGCTATAAACCTTATGTTTATGTAGGTGATCCTATGGCGGCGGCAGAAGCGTTGGTGAATCCCGTTCCTTTGAACGAAACCACTTTGGCTGAAGGACGCAAACAGTTTAATATCAGTTGCTCGGTCTGCCACGGCTATTTTGGTGATGGAGACGGACGTCTGAATGGACAATTCCCTACTCCTCCTTCTCTGCACGGTAAGAGAATTGCCGAGGGCAGTGACGGTTTGATTTATCATATCATCACCAATGGCCAAAACAAAATGCCAGCCTACGACAAACAAATTGATCGAGAAACTCGCTGGAAAGTAGTTCACTACATCCGTTCACTTCAACGGGCTAGAGATGCCAAGGAGTCGGATTTAAAATGAGTACTGCAATGAAATACACAAAAAAAGAATTGCCTTTAAGCCTCAAAAAATGGGGCTTGGGCTTAGTCCTTATCGGTTTGATAGCCATGGTGATCAATTTTGCCATGGATCATCACGGTCACCACGTAAGATTCTGGTACATGTATGACATCATGTTCATGTTCTTGATCAGTGTGGGAGTAGGCTCTCTCTTTATCATCGCTCTAGAACATTTGACGGGAGCTTATTGGAGTGTTTCGTTTAGAAGAGTTTTAGAACTGTTGGCTTGGAGCTTACCTGTCACTGCTCTGATTGGTTTGCCTTTGTTGTTTCAACAAGAGCACATGTTTCATTGGTTTCATCCTAATGGTGACCATTTGTTAGAGCATAAGGCCCCTTACCTAAACAGTCTGTTTTTTACGATTCGCTATTTCGTATACTTCACGGTCTGGACTTTTTTTACATGGTTGTTTACGCGCAATTCGCTTAAGCAAGAAGTAAAAGGAGAGCAACGTTATACGACCTATAATCTGCGCTGGTCGGCTTTCTTTCTCGTTTTGATGGCCTTGTCGACCACCTTTGCGGCGATTGACTGGATTATGAGCTTAGAACCCCATTGGTTTTCAACCATGTTTGGCGTGTATTTCTTCTCGGGCATGGCCATTTGTGGCTTCTCAGTTCTCGCTCTCTTTGGTGTGAATCTTCATCAGAGAGGGTATTTGCATCCCAAGACGAATACTGGGCATTATTATCCCATTGCCACCTTTCTTTTTGCTTTTAACTGCTTTTGGTGCTATATCGCCTTTTGTCAATTCATGCTGATTTGGTATGGCAACTTGCCTGAAGAAACCTTTTTCTTTATGCCGCGTTGGGAAGGCACATGGAAGACGGTGAGCATCTTTTTGATGATTCTCCATTTTATTGTTCCTTTTTATGGGTTGATTTCTCGTCCTGCAAAAGGAAACCCCAATCGCATCAAATTTTTTGCCGTTTGGCTTTTAATCCTTCACGCAATGGACTTGTACTGGTTGATTATGGGATCACTTAAAGATCACGAGACCGGCGCAACAGCAGCTCCAAGCTTTAATGTGTTTGATCTGGGCTTTGCGGCCTTTGCAGTGGGAATAGTCATTTCTGTTTTCTACTTCAAAGCCAAAAAAGTGAACTTAGTAGCAATTAACGACCCCAAATTGGAGCATGGTCTCCATTGGCATCCTTGAGGAATATCATGACTAAAATGAAATGGCTCGGATGGATTAACCTCTACTTTTTACTCTGCGGTATTGCGCTGGTAGCGGTTCTTTTCGACAAAAGCGATGTAATCGCTAAAAACGTAATTGAAAAAGTGGGAGAGCCCTTGGCTCACGCTCCTCTTCCTACTCTAGAACAAAAAAGAGGCGAAGTCAGACCCGGTTATGATATCGCTAAGCTTTTGGTTTCTACAGATGAAAAGGTGGCAAAAGGCAAGGCTCTCTTTGCGACAAATTGTACAAGCTGCCACGGCAAAGAAGGTAAGGGTGATGGAGCGCCTCTTTCTCCTCCTCCTCGAAATTTTCACAGTCTCAGCGGTTGGACCAACGGACCAGAAATTTCGCATATTTACAAAACCTTGACCG
>JBNKYI010000013.1:0-15961 GCA_050300815.1 Fibrobacterales bacterium | reverse complement strand
ACTCCAATAAGTGTTTTTTTTGTTTTCAAACAACTCGGGCTCTACCCGATTAACGGGGGCAAAATTGACTCCACCTCTGAGGTGCCTCTGAGCCAACTCTGAGCCACCTCTGAGGTAGACCAGTCCATCATTTGGAGAAGCGCCCCCTTAGCAATATTCCTTAAAAACACACTCAACCCAACGCCTCCAACAATCCCGGATAAAGCCGTTCGTGCCATCCCAAAAGAAACTGTCTCACTTTTTCATAACGTTCTATAAAGGCTTCACCCGCGTTTCGGTCGATTTCGTCATAAAAGCCACAACGCTGAGCCAAGTGAGTCAATGCCTCACTTCCCTCAGGCAACAAGTGTTCTTGCGCCAGTTCCCAAATTTGCAGGCGGTGCTCTACCATTCTTAAAAAGCTATACGCCTTGGCCAACTCTTCGCAATGGTGAGCCGTTTCTAATCTCGCTCTTTCTATGCGCCGCAAACCTTGCAAGGTGTTTCCTGTCAGTATCTCGGGATAGGCTAAACCGTTTTCCATCATAAGAGATTGAACCCAAAATTCTACGACACGTATTCCCCCTGGGCCCGACTTAACTTCTCGTTCAAGGTGCTTCTTACTTTTTAAAATTTTCAGAACTTTGAGTCTAAAATCAGCGACCGAACTCTTCACCTTTGCCCTATTCGATTCAGAGAGTCCCAACTGAAGAATCTCTTCTATTAATTTTTTTCCCCCTTGAAAATCACCAATTAAAACAGAGGCCTTCAACCAGATTTGATACTCCCAACCCGAAGCTTCTTTTGCATAATACCTTTGATAATGACCAAGGTCAGAGATCAAACTTCCCTGTTGACCATAGGGTCTTAAGGTGGTGTCTACTCTAAAGAGTTGACCATATCTCGAACTCGCTGTCAATGCTCTAAGAAATCTTTGATTTAACTTTTCTAGCCGCGTGCGCTCTGAATCACTGAGCTCTCTAGTGATCACAAAAACAATATCTATGTCCGAAGAATAGTTCAATTCATCCGCACCCAACTTTCCCATAGCAATTACGGCTTGAGCCTCTTCTAATTCCCCTTCTCCATTCTCTTGAAAAAGGCTGTGATAAATCACTCCCGTCAACGCCCGGGTTAATGCAGATATTTCTGAAGTGAGCCACCTCAGTGGAATTTTGCGATAAACATCTCGGATCAACAGACGAATATACTCTCGATTGCGATATTCACGCACTCTCTCAACTTTATTTTCAAAGGTGAGCTCTTCGGCGATCAAACGAGTCAGTTCGTGTTCGAATTGTTCTTTATTCTTTTTAACCGAAAGCTCTCCTCCATCGACCACTTCAAACAACAAATGAGGGTTGTTGATTAATACAAGGGTTAAAAAAGAAGAATGAGAAATAATCAAGACGATATATTCGAGATAATAGGGATTATATAGAAGCTTTTGAAGATAGTGACTATCACTCTCGGCATTGATCAACAAATTCTCTAGCGAAAGAAAAACGCGTTCGGGATCTGGAGACTTCGCGATGAAATTTGCAGCCAAAACCATTGTTGAAAGTAAAGCCTCTCGATCTTCCATCAGATCATAAAGACGGCGCAAAACCACTACGACTTTTTCAGTGTCTTTTACACCGAGTTTCGAAAGTATTTTTTGACTTTGCTCTTCTGAGACTTTGCCCATCATAATCTCAGGAAGCCCTGGTTCTACGACGAGAACTTCACCCTTCATTACGTGGTTATAGAAGTGATGCACTTCTTCGAGGTGAATTTTTAGATCTTCATCAAATTGAACAGCAACTAAACCCATACGTCGATTGATATGATAACCCATACGTCGAATTAAAAAGAAATACTCTTCACTTCCTTCATCGGGTAATTCTAAATCTTTGGCATTGCCACGCACCATTCGCAAAGCGTTAATCAATCGTCTTAAAAAGGCATACGCATTTTGCATTTTTTCAAACTGAGTGGGAGTTAACAAATGGTTAACAATTAAAGCTTCTAATGCATCTCGCGTGCTGGTGGCTCTCAGATTTTCAAAAACATGACCATATTCTATTTGCAACGATTGCACAGCATATTCAATTTCAACTAATCCCCCCGGGCTGTACTTTGCATTTTGACTCGAACCTTTAACGTGAGATTTTATTTGCGTCTCACGCAAACGCAACAACTCTTCTTTGTTCATTTTAAATTTTTTATAGAGAATATCATCTCGGGCGGCGATCACTTCTTGTTGTAAATCAAGATCTCCCCACACGGGTCGCATTTTTACCAAAGCCTGTCTTTCTAAGTCATGGCACGCTCTGCGGTCATTAAAATATTCGATCCATGTCTGAATTTCAGAGGCCAAAGGGCCACTCTCTCCATGAGGCCTCAGACGCAAGTCAAGTTCAAAAATCCCCGCAGACTTTGCCTTAAATGACGTCTTAAAAAGTTTCACCCAATCCGTATAAACTTCATTACCCGAAGGGCTCTCCCAATGAGGTTCTCGATAGATAAAAACCAATTCTAAATCAGATGCATACCCTAATTCACGACCGCCAAATTTTCCCAGCGCCATCACACAAGCCCCATCCCCTACCGATGTAAAAAGGCCCTTGCGGCGCAAAACCTCACTTAGCGTGATTTGTGACATCACAGCGACCAAAGCCTCAGCTAGGTCACTCAATTCTTCAGAGAGATCGCTAAAAGTTTTTACCGAATAAGCCAAATGACTCAAATCAATGCGAAATAGTTCACTGTCTTTAAACCGATTCAAAGCGCTTATTGCAGATTCAAATCCCTTCGCCTCTGCGACAATCTCTTCCATTTCTCTCAACCAACGCATCTTTGTCTTACGACGGCTAAAATCTTCAGAATTTTTCAACAAGGGCAAAAGATATTCAGACTGCATGCGGGCAAATTCTTCAAAAATCATGTTGCCAGAGCCAAAGACCAGCGCCATTAGCGATAACAACTTGTTGGGGTCTTCTTCGAGAAAACGGTGTCTTTGCTCGACATCGCTAAGAAAATTATTGAGGAACGCGTAGAAGTTTTTCAACGCCAAGTCGGGATTGGGGGCATAGGGCAAGAATCCACTGAATTGTTTGATCAGGGCCGCTGTCGATTTAAGACGAAGCAAACGATCTTTTTCGACGATGGGCTTCCAGCTGCTGTCTGTCAACCAAAATTTGTCATCCACTTGGTTTCCTTCAGGGCTTTGCACCTGAATGCGCTGAACAACAATGCCTTGCAAATTGAGCGCATTAACCATTGAAAATAAAAATCCCGGCGTGTCTTCTCCGCGAATTTCAAGATAAGTATAACGCGCATCGGTATCTACCCACAACTCGAGTGGATGCAAGCGCTGCCTTTCACCGGTCACTTGAGCGGCTTGCAAGCGGGCGATATGCGAATGCAGTTTAAAGCGAACTTCACCAATCCCCTTTTCTTTGAAAATCTCTAAGTAATGCTTTATTTCTTTTATCGTTTCAAACTCGCCTTTGGCTTGGGGTCTTGCATCTAAAAAAAATGTGTTGATTGTCTTGCGCTTATAAAGAAATGAAGAGCGATTTTTAGGATAGTAGGTCGAATCTTCGCATTTGCGATAAGAAAAATGATGCCCCGCTCGAATAGAATAACCACTCAAAAAAAGGACTCCCGAAAAAATGGCAAAAAAGCCGGGAAAATCATAAGCAACCACATCGAGGGTCACCCCCTCACCCTCAATCTCCCAACCCAATACAAAGTCTTCTTGAGTCTTCTCTAGTTCTGCAACTTTGCTCAAATGTCGCTCAATAGCCCTAGAACCCACCACTCTAAAATAATCTTCATCAAGTCTGAGCCGATGATCAGTCAGTATGGCCGAATCTCCATTCCATTTGTCTGCGTTAAAACGCTCGTTACTCAACATTAAGGTCCTCATTTGCTAGATTTAGTGCAAGTCAAAATCTGAATCTATTCTTCTGTGCCTAAAATAATATCTGTCTTGTTTAAACTACTGGAATTCCCCAAAATAGTCGGGATCGATGTGGCCATTGCCTTAGGTTATGTTATGGCATGTACACACAAAAGTCAACTGTTCAGTCCTATCCTCATCTATACTCTTGTGGGAAATGCCCTCGCTGCAGGCTCTTCCTTCATTTTTAATCAAGTGATCGAACGCCGGCGAGACGCTCTGATGACGCGCACACAAAATCGGCCTTTGCCCGCTCAACAAATCCCCACCCAATTCGTCGTGCTACTCGGAGTTTTTCTCTTGGCTGCAGGACTTTTGCTCTTAGCAAGCCAAGTCAATCCCTCTACCGCCATGATCACCTTCTACATCAGTGTATTATACGTCGTCATTTACACTCCCCTTAAAGCAATCACGCGTTGGAATACTTTCTTTGGTGCGCTTTCGGGCTTCTTACTCCCCTTTGCCGGTTGGCTTGCTGTGCAGCCGCAAGTCAGTTGGGCGACTGTCTTTTTGGGATTAGCCGTCTTTTTTTGGCAACATCCTCACTCTCATGCGATCTCTGTTTTATTTGCCGACGACTATGAAAAAGGGGGTTATCGTATGATCCCCCTTCTCGATAAAGACCTAAAACGAACCCGCACAGCCATGCTTTTGCACAGCTTAATGCTTTTGCCGGTGAGTCTCTTGCCCGTCTTTTGGGATCGGGGCAATTGGTTTTACAGCGTCACCGCAGCCATCGCTTCTTTTATTGTGGTCTTTCGAGTCATCGGATTTTATCGGCGCCCCCAAAAAGAATCCGCTAGAGAAGTGCTCACCTCAACCCTTCTCTACCTTCCCATTCTACTCGTTGGGGCCTATCTCGACTTGCGACTTTTTTAAGGCGTCAACCGCCTCAGATCGCCTGCAACTTTTACTTTTTTAATTGTTCTTGAAGTTGAAATCTCAGCTGTCGACGTTTTAACGCATTTTCAAAACGTCTCATTTCTTCTTCGGTTTCGGGAATCACTTGAGGTAATTCTGTGGGCTTGCCTTTTTCATCGACTCCAACAAAAGTCAAATAAGCCGAACACACATGGTGATCTCCGGGCTCTGTATGTAACCGCATGGTGACTTTAACTCCAATTTCCATTGACGTTTTATAAACCCGATTGACCGAAGCTCTTAAGGTTAATATAGCTTTAACAGGAACGGGGGTTAAAAAATTCAGTTGGTCTATTGAGGCCGTAGCCACATTGCCTTGGCAATGGCGATAAGCGCAAATTGCAGCCGCTTCATCGACATAAGAAACCAATGCTCCACCAAAAAGCGTATTGTTTACATTCAAATCTGAAGGCTGTACCAATTCAACCGACTCGACCCTGCTCTCGCTGACTTTTTTAGCTTCCATCACCCTCTCCATTTCTGATAAACACACCGACTGAGGTTCTTAGGTCGACTGAGATCAAAATAGATTTTTTCATCACAGATCGCCTATTCTTCTACGCGCTGCGCCAACTGCACAACCATTTTATCCTTCCACTCTCTAAAACTTCCCTCTTTGATGTGCTGACGAGCCTCTTTCATTAAACTCAAATAAAAATGAAGATTATGAATCGTCGCTAACGAATAAATAGTCAACTCGTTGGCTTTAAATAAATGCCTAAGATAAGCTCTCGAAAAATTCTTACATGTGTAACAATCACATTCTGTATCCCAAGGTTTATCAATTTGCTGTGCAAATCGAGCGGCCTTAAAGGTTAAAATCCCCTGGCGAGTAAAAACCATTCCATTACGGGCATTTCGACTGGGCATCACACAGTCAAACATGTCGACTCCTCGATCAATCAACTCAAGCAAGTCGACTGGGGTACCTACTCCCATCACATAACGGGGTTTATCTTTGGGCAAAAACTCAGTGCAGTGATCTGAAAGCTCATACATCAACTCATTGGGCTCACCTACACTGAGTCCTCCGATAGCATATCCAGGAAGGTCAAAATCTAAAAGGTGTTTAATCGCTTCTGCGCGATACTCTTTGTACATTCCTCCTTGCACAATGCCAAAAAAGGCTTGATCATAACCGTGCAAAGGTGGATTTTCTGACAACCATTGCAGTGCTTCTCCCGTCCATTTCTGAGTCAAACGCAAACTGTGTTTCACCTCTTCGGGGGTTGCGGGATAGGGAGTACATTCGTCAAAAGCCATGATAATGTCTGCTCCAATTTCTCGCTGCGCCTTCATGACCGACTGAGGGGTAAACCAATGTTTAGAGCCATCAATATGCGAACGAAACTCAACGCCTTCTTCGGTAATTTTGCGAATCGATTGCAAAGACCACACTTGAAAGCCACCCGAATCTGTTAGCATTGGGCGCTCCCAGTTCATAAACTTGTGCAAACCACCCGCTTTGGCAATCAACTCTGTTCCTGGTCTTAGATACAAGTGATAAGTATTTCCTAAGATAATTTGAGCCTCTAAGTCATAGAGCTGATGAGGATTTAACGACTTGACACTCGCTGCAGTGCCTACCGGCATAAAAATGGGAGTTTCGATCTGACCGTGGGGAGTCTCAATCCTGCCTAAACGAGCTTTTGTATTAAGCCCCTCTTGCAATTTTTCAAAAGAAAATTTTTTCATTCACTTAACCAATCTATGGCTTTTTCTAAACGGGCAATGGGATGTAATTCCATTCCGCTAATATTCAGTTTTTTTGAACCCGCCGGAACAATCGCATGGGAAAACCCCAAACGTCGCGCCTCGCGCAGGCGATTTTCAAGTTGTTGTATCTGTCTTACTTCACCGTTTAATCCCAACTCACCCAAGGCGATCCAATCTGAGGGCAAACTCTTATTTAAAAAGTTACCCGCCATGGCTAGAGCCACCGCTAAATCAGCCGCGGGGTCAACAACTTTTAACCCCCCAACTGCTGAAACAAAAACATCATTTGCACCAATTTGTATCCCGCCAAATTTTTCAAGCAAGGCCAAGATAAGGGTCAATCGTTTACTATCTAAACCCAAGGCCACTCTTTGGGCCACAGCATAAGAGCTACTCGCCACCAAAGCCTGCAACTCAAAGACAAAAGAACGCGAACCTTCGAGTGAACAAGTCACTACATTTCCAGGAAAAGCACCGCGATTTTGCTGCAAGAAAAGCTCGCTGGGATTACTCACCGCCCGTAGGCCCTCGGCTCGCATTTCTAACACGCCCAATTCATTAGTTGAACCAAAGCGGTTTTTAATTGTTCGCAACAGACGAAAGCTGTCGTTGCGATCACCTTCAAAGTAAACCACCGTGTCTACCATATGTTCTAAAATGCGAGGACCCGCTATTTGACCCTCTTTGGTTACGTGTCCCACCAATATCGTGGTGCATTGATGAGTCTTGGCTTGTACCATCAGCTCAAGAGTACACTCTCTAATTTGTGTGACTGAGCCTGGAGTGCCAGACAAGTCTTCTTTAAAAACCGTTTGAATGGAGTCGACAATGAGTACATCAGGAGCGATTTTTCGCACTTGACCCAAGATTTGTGATAAATTCGTTTCGCAAAAAAGTAAGATTTCAGCTTCGGGAACACCTAAACGACGGGCCCGGTTCTTGATTTGTTCGAGCGATTCTTCACCTGTTACATAAAGCACCTTAAGCCCAGCGGCCGCCAAAAGGGCTGTCGTTTGCAACAATAAGGTCGACTTGCCAATGCCCGGGTCACCACCGATGAGGGTTAACGAACCAGGTATAAAGCCACCGCCCAGAGTGCGGTCAAGTTCGCTGTTGCCGGTGTGTAGACGCTCTTGCTGATCTTCTGAGATGTCTTTGAGAAATACGGGGGTATTTTTAGAGCGAAGTCCCCTCTGACTCTCGGCGGCTTCGAGTTCAACTTCGACCAAGGTTGACCATTCTGAACAGGCGCTGCACTGGCCCGCCCATTTGTTGTGCTCGACTCCACAAGAGTTGCAAACAAAAAGGGATTTTGATTTTTTGGAAGATAATTTGGCCATGTGCCTAAAGGTAAAAAAAGCAAAAAATTAGCGTAGCAGCCTTTTTAAAGGGCGCGATTGACAGCAATTGCAAACTGGCCTGAGTTGCTGACAAATTGTTAATAATTCAATACTATTTAGAAGCAATGCTAACGTTTCTTTAAAACAAGTTTTGAGAGCCATATCAAGGGAGGTATCCTTGCAAAAGTGGGTTGTCTACTCAACATTGTGTTCTGTTGTCGTAAGTTTAACGGTGTGGATTTTCACATTCAATAAAACAGCAGAAGTTCAAACCTCCTCGTTTATGCGCTCCTTTATCGCAACTCGACACGCTGAACTTCTTCCTTTGCATATGGCGTTACAAGAATTTTATTTCTCGCGAGAATATCTTCCCGAAAGTCTTAGTGAGCTCGGAAACATCAACGGTTTTGAAGATGTTCATTACAGTCGCATTGAAGGTTTTTCACGAAAAACACCCTATCTTAATGACACGTTAAAAATCCACTTTATTCCCGTTTGGGATAACGAAGAATTCTTCACGCGATACCGCTGCGAACTCGATGGGCGCTTCAATACCAAACCTAATTTTCCCGGATGTCCTTGGAGAGAAAAAGCAAAAAATGATTCTTTAAACTTTCACTAAAGCGATGTTTTGGGGATTCTAATCCATATCATCGCCCCTTGCCTCTCTAACTTTTCGCAACTGAGTTCGATATCTAAATACGAGCAAACTTTTTGCATTTGCACTAGATCTGCATTGTAAATCAATTGTTCGGGAAAATCACCTAATTTCTCTGAAAACAAATTAATATCAACGTCATCTAATTTAATCGTTAAACATTCAACTCCCAATTTCCAAAAGCGATCTTCTTCGATCAGATTAACATGAATTCGGGGACCTTTCGACTCAGGAGTTTTTCTAAAAATCCAGTGCAATAGGTTTCTGAAAAACAGATAACACTCAAAAGGAGGGAGTATAACTTCTGGTAATTCATCTGAAGAAACCACCGCATTGCGCTGCAAAATGAGGTCTGCCAAATCCGCTTGTACTTTATTGAATTCGACATTCAGATCTAATCGTTCTCTCTTCTTAGAGTTTCCTAATAACGCATAGTTCAATAAACCTTCAATGAGATCAAGTCGACGCAAAATATTTGAACGTACTTCTTTGAGAGAATTAATCACTGAATAATCAATGTAGCGATCAAGTTTAATCAACAGCTTATCTATGATATTCAGATTTTTATTGAGGTGAATCTTTAGCTCATTAGAGATCATAAAAATGAAACTTGCAATTTCTTTTTGCTTTTCTTTAAGTCGCTTACGGTTTCTTGCGCTTTTGGCTTCTAAAATGTGTTGATTTTCTTCTGTATCATGTAATAAGCGATAAATTAACAGAGTAATCAAAGACGAACATATTAGGATTAGAAAAGCGAGGCCCAGCCCTACCCACTCAAATAAACTTATTTTCTCTGAATTTCTATAAAAACTCAAAATCCAGATTCTATCAGCAACCATTAATTCACTTTTCTGAACAAGCTTTAGATCCGAGTCTTCTTGGGGAAGATTGCTCCAAATCAATCCCGCCTCTCCCAAAGCATTTGCATCAGATACGCGCACATAAAGTTTTTGACTCCCCGAAAGAGATTGAATCACTTCTTTTAATAACTGTTCAACATCAAAAACACCTAAAAGTACTCCCTTTAATTTTCCATTCGTGCGTTCAAAAACCGGGCTAAAGACCCAAATTCCTTTAACACTTTCTTCGAAATAAGGCAACATTCTCACTTCACCCACGACCAAATCTTTACTGCGAATCGCTTTTTCTATAAGTGCTTTATTTTTGTCGTCTAACCCAAGCTCATTGTTCCAGATTTTTTTGTCAAACGAGAGGGGATAGAGGTGAGAAATACTTGGATAACTCAATGGCTGATCATTAGAATCCGTTGATAACAGAACCCAGCCTAGAGCAACAATACTCGCACTTCGATCAGAGCTCCACTTCGCTAAAAAATCAAATTCATTTTGATCTACAACATTTTGACTGCGAAATTGCATTTGCAACATGTTCATCGATTGCAAGCCATTTGAAATATCGGTTTGCAAGTCACTTTGAAGATGTTGAATGTAGCTATTGTAATCTCTTCGCTCTAAAAAATTTGCCGACTCTGTCGTCGAAAAGTAAAACAAATAAGCACCAAAACATCCTCCAACAAAAAGCATTATCGGAAGCAGTAATCGATATCTCTCGTGGTCTTCTTTGCGAATCCACGCGACGAATAAGAAAAAAAGTCCCAATATCATTAAGAGAATTGGAATATAACATGCCACTAAGGCATGCTGCTTAGAAACCCATCGGATTTCTTCTAAATGCTTTTCTAAATATTCACCGGCAATCGTATAGTTTCGTTTTTGCCAAGGCTTTATTTTTTTCGATGTCTCCTTATCGACAATCCAATAGTCTGCTTGCCATTTCAAATTGGCCATTAGTCTAGAATTCTTTTCAAACCAAACGTCAAGAAGCACGTCGTTTGTGATACCTTCTGTCGAATCTAAAGGTGTTGACAAATACAGGTCTTCTGTGCGATCACTCGTATAAGTTGCACTGTAATGCAAGAGTTCTAACCCCAGTGTGTCTAACGTTCGTCGATAGACAAGTTGTACTATCTGCCCGTCCGGTTGGAAAAAATATTTAAACTGACGCGGCAATCCCGGAGGCAGATAGAAATACTCCTCTTGTCTATCATCTGTAAACTCACTGTTTATTTTATTCACCCAAGCCGACTCTCGATGAGTATCAAGAATTCGCCCTGAAGCATCTTTTAGATCATATTGAAAATCAATTAACGTCTGATTTGCACTGTCTTTCTTTTCACTGATCGTCATTCGACCATTGGCAAAAACAATTCCCGAATAAGAATTGTTTTTAAAATCCCAATAGTTTAATCGAGCATCGATGAGTAGAAAATGGTCGTAGCTTCTAAAGGGCAAGAGAACATATTCATGTAATATCTGAACGAACAAGAATCCGAACAGAATCATCCCTATTCCTAACCAAAGAGGGCTAACAATTTTATTTATTGCTCTCATCACCGTTAAGCATATCCCTTTTCTGAGAAATTATCCACTCTAACGGTAAATCAAAGCCGGCTCTATCAAACGGCTCCTTTATCATGGTGACAGCCTGATGATATTTTGTAAGCGCTACTCTAAACTTTTCTTTAGGGCTCGCACCATTTCTCTACGCCCTGGTGGGCCAGGCAAACTTTGCACCTCAAATCCCGCAGTCTTAAGATTGCGTTTAAAATCCCCCTTGGCGCAATAGCTTACTAAAACACCTGAGTTTTTTAGCATTCGAAAACACTTCTGTAAATTTTCTAAGCTCCAGATTTCCATTTGTTTATCTGGAGCAAAGGCATCAAAATAAATCAAATCAAACCGCTCAGATTCCATCATTTCTTCTAAAGAAATTTCCATTTTTTTGAGCTTAAAATGAGGCGCAACTTGCAAAACCACCTCTACCTTCTGATGAATTTCTTCGTAACTCTTTTGCCACTTCTCTGCCCAAAATTTATTGTATTCTAAAACGCGAACCCATTCCCATTCGAGAGGATAAGGCTCTATTCCTACATATTCAACAAGACGCCCCGTTGATTCTGAATGATCTAAGGTCAAAAAAGCGTTAAGACCTGTACCTAATCCTATTTCGAGAATTTTTAAGGGCTTTTCTAAAGTGAGGTGTTTATTCACAAAATCAAAGCCCCTTTGAATAAACACCCAAATCGCTTCTTCATAAGCTCCGTTAGGGCTGTGATACGTTTCATTCATTTCAGAGAAACGCAAGGTTTTCGAACCGTCTGAGGTTTCTAAAATTTCTAACGAGCGACAATTTTGGTCTCTACCGATAAGCAGAGGTCTTCCTTGAGAATCTCTGGGATTTTCTGTTCTCCACTTCAACAAATCACGCCAGTGCTCTTCAAGACTTCTCTCTCGGGCATCTAGCCATACTTCTCGCTCCCATTCGCGTATTTTTACAATCGCTTCTCCGTTAAACACCCAAGCATCCTCTGAAGATTCTTTCCACTCTCTTGACGAAGCAAAGGCCGCAGCTGTAATTTCAATCCCCTTTAAGTGCGGACGCACCCCCTCATTCAAATGAATCTCTATTCCTTTTAATGGATGACAATTTCTCTTAAAATCAGCGATCCATTCGTTAGAGTTCGGGATTCCAATTTTATGCAAAAACTCCCCTTCACGCTTATATCCTACTCGAAGGCAGACAGGACCACAGCTGCGCAACGCAAAAAAGTCCCGAAGGACTTTTGGAGTGAGGCGATGGGTGAGGATTTCAAACAAAATCGTTTACTTTCCGCCGACCCAACGGCGAGCATTTTCAAAGAATCTAAAGAGCGGGGCCTTTTCTGGCCAGCTCTGAGGGTGCCATGAATGAGTTACCGAACGATACACTCTTTCGGGATGAGGCATCATCACCGTAATTCGACCATCGCTGTTACACACCGAAGTCACCCCTTGAGGTGAACCGTTGGGATTAAAAGGATAGCGCTCTGTCTCTTGACCGTAGTTATCGACAAAACGCATAGAAACCTGCCCGTTGCGCGCCAAGGCTTCAAGTGCTTCTGCATTAGAAAACTCCGCAAATCCTTCTCCGTGAGCCACGGCAATCGGAGTGCGCAATCCCGCCATGCCTCTCATCAAAATTGATTTAGACTCGGGAAGTTCTATCAAAGCAAAACGAGCTTCAAAACGCTGAGACTGATTTTGCACAAAGTGCGGCCAGTTTTCTGAACCGGGAATAATTTCTTTTAAATTCGAAATCATCTGGCAACCGTTACATACCCCAAGGGTAAACTTCTGCTCATCGGCAAAGAAGTCTGCAAACATTTGACGGGTCTCATCGTGAAATAACACTGATTTGGCCCAGCCTTCTCCTGCGCCGAGAACATCGCCATAAGAAAAGCCACCGCAAGCGACCAATCCTGAAAATTCTTTAAGGTGCACTCGACCTGACAATAAATCACTCATATGCACATCAACAGAAGAAAATCCAGCTTCGTCAAAGGCTGCAGCCATTTCTAACTGACCATTCACCCCTTGTTCTCTGAGAATCGCCATGGCGGGTTTCGAGTTTAAATTCAAATACGGTGCAGAGATTCTCTCGTTCAAATCAAAGGGCACCAACGCATGCAATCCCGGATCGTTGATATCAAGACGAGCAGCGTGCTCTTGTGCTGCGCACTCAGGATTATCTCTCAGAGTCTGAATATGATGAGTCACCTTAGACCAATGCCCTCTGAGTTCACTCAAATCAAATTCTAAAACTTTTTCTTCGTCATCAAAAACCACCACCTTTTGATCTGCACAAATCCCACCAATCAAGCAAAGAGCATCTTCAAGTCCCGCTTCACTAAAGGCTTTCCATACAACATCAACTTTGTCTTCAACGACTTGTAAAACCGCACCCAACTCTTCATTAAAAAGAATATCAGACCATTCACCGTCAAGACCATCTAAATGGATTTCCAAGCCACTTTTTCCTGCAAAGGCCATTTCAACAAGCGTGCTCCAAAGGCCTCCATCTGAACGATCGTGATAGGCTAACAACGCCTTTTCTTTCAGCAGTTGTTGCATCGTATTAAAGAAGGCTTTGAATCGCTCAGGACTTTCCAAATCAGGAGTTTCATCTCCCATATGCCCGTGAACCTGAGCGAAGATAGAACCTCCCAAACGATTTCTGCCAAATCCCAAGTCGACCAATAACAGCTCTGAAGGCACACTCTGCAATTCTGGGGTTAAGTGTTGAGTGACATCAGGTACAGGAGCAAAAGCCGATATAATAAGAGAAAGCGGACTCGTGACCGATTTTTCTACACTTTCTTCTTTCCACACTGTGCGCATAGACATCGAATCTTTTCCCACAGGAATGGCAATCCCCAAGGCCGGACAAAGATCCATACCCACCGCTTGCACCGCTTGGTAAAGAGCGACATCTTCACCCTCATATCCCGCTGGAGACATCCAGTTTGCACTTAACACGATGCGTTCAATACTCTCAACTCGGGTTGAAGCCATATTAGTCAAAGCCTCTCCCACCGCCATGCGAGCACTAGCTGCTGCGTTAATTAAAGCCAGTGGCGTACGCTCTCCCATCGTCATTGCCTCACCCGTGGTCGATTTCAATGTCGTTGTCGTAATCGCCGCATCAGCCACCGCAACCTGCCAGGGGCCAACAAATTGATCTCGAACAACCATTCCCGTCACCGTTCGATCTCCGATAGTGATCAAAAAGTTTTTATCTGCAACGGCAGGGTGTCTAAGAATTCGTATTGCAGCCTCTGCTAGATCAATGCCCTCACCCTTCCAATCTTCTGCGACCATAGGAGCACTAACCACTTCTCTGCGCATTTTTGGGGCTTTACCCAACAGGGCCTGCAAGGGCATATCAATGGGCATGTTATCAAATTGTTCATCGTGCAAACTCAAGTGAGGCTCGTCCGTCGCTTCGCCCACAATTGCATAGGGGGCCCGTTCTCTGCGGGCGATATCTTCAAAGGCGGCAAGACGGTCAGCGGGAACCGCCAGAACGTAACGCTCTTGAGATTCGTTACACCAGATCTCCAAAGGGCTCATGCCCGGTTCGTCATTGGGGATATTGCGCAATGCAAAACGCCCCCCTTTGCCCCCGTCATTTACCAATTCCGGAAAGGCATTCGAAAGTCCACCCGCCCCTACATCGTGAATAAAAATAATGGGATTTTCTTCACCCAAGGCCCAGCAGCGATCAATTACTTCTTGACAACGGCGCTCCATCTCGGGATTTCCCCGCTGAACAGAAGCAAAATCGAGATTTTCATTGCCATCTGCACTATTCATCGATGAAGCCGCTCCACCTCCTAGGCCAATTAACATGGCCGGACCCCCGAGCACAATCAGTTTAGAACCTGTGGGAATATCTTTTTTTTCCACATGCTCTGCTTTGATGTTTCCCAATCCCCCCGCTAGCATAATGGGTTTGTGGTAGCCCCTCACTTCTTTTTTGCCGTTGCGCTCAACTTCTTGCTCAAAGGTTCTAAAATATCCCAACAAGTTTGGGCGGCCAAACTCATTGTTAAAAGCCGCAGCCCCCAAGGGCCCCTCAATCATAATATCTAAGGGAGTCACAATTCGACTCGGTTTGCCATAGGGGACCTCCCAAGGCTCAATAGCGCCGGGGAGTTGCAGGTTTGAAACCGTAAACCCGCAAAGCCCCGCCTTGGGTTTAGAACCTTTACCCGTGGCCCCCTCGTCGCGAATTTCGCCTCCCGACCCCGTCGCCGCCCCCGGAAAGGGAGAGATCGCCGTGGGATGGTTATGGGTTTCAACTTTCATTAGAATCGGCACTTCTTCATTGTGCCAAGCATAATGGTTTTCACCGGGCTTGACATAATAGCGATCTGCTTGATAGCCCTTAACCACTGCCGCATTGTCTTTATATGCAGATAAAACGCCCTCGCTTTGACAGGCGTAAGTGTTTTTAATCATCTTAAACAGAGAAAGCTTTTGTTCTTCTCCATCGATATTCCAGTCGGCATTAAAAATTTTATGCCGGCAATGCTCTGAATTTGCTTGGGCAAACATCATCAATTCAATGTCGTTGGGATTGCGATTCAATCCCTCAAAAACGTCTACCAAATAATCCATTTCATCTTCGGCCAAGGCTAATCCCAAATCTTGATTCGCCTTTTCGAGAGCCTCTCTCCCCTCTTCGAGAAGAGGAACAGAACGCAGCATGCGAGGAGCCTCTTTTTCAAAAAGTTTCTCAGCGGCAGCGGGCCCATCAAGCACCACTTCCATCATGCGATCGTGCAACAGCGCACCAATTGCTTTGCGCTCTGCTGCGCCAAAAGAATCCATTCCCTCAAAAATCCATAAGACACCTCGTTCAATGCGCTTGACCTTGTCGAGACCACAAATTTGAGCAATATCCGTCGCCTTAGAAGACCAAGGCGAAATCGTTCCAAAGCGCGGCACCACCACTAGGTGTGCCGGTGCATCGTGTACGGCCTCAGCCTTTGGCCCATAG
>JBNKYI010000012.1:0-16558 GCA_050300815.1 Fibrobacterales bacterium | reverse complement strand
TAAGATTCGATCGGTTTACTGAAATTCTTATAAAAGAACGATGCAGACAAAATTTGATTATAGGGCAAGAACCAATCCCAGCGCACATCGTAGTGACTGATTTCAGTATTCTCTAACTCCACATTCCCCTTAACATCTGTATCTTCTTCATAATCATAAAAGTTCGTGGGAATCAGCTCTCTCAACTCAGGACGAACCACTGTGCGCGTATGATAAAGCTTCATTTTCGTATTGGGAAACCATTCAAAACTCAAACCATAAGAAGGAAAGAAATGCATTTCTTTTGAGTTGTATTGCAAATCTTTCGCCGCCCTTTTTTCGGGGTTACTCAAAAATTCTTTTCCGCTATAAGGAATATCTACCGCATTGTTATAGAATTGAACTCGCATGCCACTTTCTATCCCCACGGGTATGCCCCATATTTCAGCTCCTGTGCTCAGTTGAAAGTAGGTATCAAATTCTTTTTCTACCGCATCGTAATTATCATAATCAGATGGTGTAGGAGAAAAACCTGAACCGTTTTGACTCACATACTTATACACACTGTCTTTTTGAAAAACTTGATCAACCATATCATAACCCGAATAAGGATCTAAACTGTATTCAAGACCTAAATATTCATATCGAGAGAGTCTGTATTTTCTGGTTTTGTAATTGGCAAAAACTCCGGTTTGCAAACGTGGCAACATAAAATTTTTAAACCACGTTCCCTTTCTAAAGAGCGTGTCATCTTCTGATAGATAAGGGGGAACAATCCAGTATTGATCAAAACGCGCATTATAAGACAATTCGTTAAAATCATCATAGAATCTAACCCCATAGCTTGGCCCTATAACAAAACGAGGATCTGTCAGGTAATCATATTTTTCACCAGCCGCTATGCTCTGTCCATTGACAATTGTATCTGCTGCTGCAGTTGCGCTTCTTACATCTCGGGTAAACTTGTACGCCTTTTGATCGGGAGTCTCTCCTTGAGAAATCCCAAAACCTATCGCTCCCGATAGACTATCTAAAAACGAGGCACCTGTATACATTCCAAAACCCGCTTGATTCGCCAAAATATTTCTCGCCGAGTATTCTGTCGTAAAAATTTCATCGACCACACCACTGACTTCACTCGATGTTTCACTGTCTTCTCTTCGAGTCACTGTCGCTTTATCTGACGAGAGATGAGCGTATAAGTTTTTAAACCAAAATTCTTTATCCTTGTCTTGATAACCCATATTTAGCAACACTGTTTTTCGTGTCTTTGCCACTCCCGAAGTCTTAAATTTATTCGTGACAGGGTTAATCCAATAAAGATTTTCAATGGTGCGATATTCATTGCCATCGCCATCTATTCGGGTCACAGAGTCTGTAACAATTCGTCCTGAAGAATCTAACACATTATCTCTAAGCAGAGTGTAAGAGACCGATTCATCTTGATCAAATTTATTGCTGAAATTCAATGCCGTCAGATAACCCCACTTCGCGCCGTTGTTTTTGTAAACCTTTCCGTACTCTAACGAATAGGATTGATTGATATAAATTGACGTCGTGTCAAAATTCCAATTGTTATTGAACTTATAGGCTTCTTCAGCTAACTGCTCTCCCGTCCACGAGCGGTCTACCGCCTGAGGAACGCCCTTAGGCTTAGCTCGCGTGCCATCATCATATCCCAGATAAGATTGCCAGCCATTGCCTCCATCATACGTTAAACGATCTTTGCCGATACGGGTAAAAGATCCATCGCCAATGTAATCGACTCCTCCGACCCCGACGCCTATTTTGAAAAAATCCTTCGCGGGAATCCCTTTAGTCACCAAAGCGACGGATCCTCCAGCAAAATCGGGCATCAAATCTGGAGTAAATGTCTTATAAATCGAAAAAGACTCTAACGAATTGGCAGGAAATAAGTCTTGCGGCACAACCCTTTTATCCTTTTCAGGTGTAGGAACAGGTAAGCCATTCAACGTCATATTCGTATAGCGCTCACCCAATCCTCTCACAAATACGTATTTGCCACCGATAACCGAAGTTCCCGTTACCCGCCGAGCTAAAGATCCTGCGTCAGAGTCTGTGCCCTTGGCAATTTGCTCAGCTCCTACACCATCGACCACTGCGCCCGATTTTTTCCGATTGTTTAGCAAGGCGTTTTTTCCCCCAGCCTTCTGAGGTTTCTTCACCGTCATCTTTTGCGCAGTCACCACTTTTTTTTCTAATAAAACTTCGACGATTTCTCCGTTTGCTCGAGTGTCACTCGTCTTCTCGTAGTTCATGAAACCTTTTTTTTCAACGCGAAGAATAACGGTTCCCGCTTGTACGTTCTCAAAGCGAAAAAGCCCCGCCTCATCCGATTGCGTCTTTGCAATTTTCCCCTCATGAGTCAGGTAAACATCGGCGTTTTTGATCGGTTTGCCACCCTCCTCACTGATCAAAATTCCCTGCACCGTATTGGCCCGATAAACCTTTTCTTCTCGCTTTTCTTCAACAGGTTTTTCTGTCGACTTCTCTTCGATGTTTTTTTCTTTTGTCAATTCTTCGTCATTTAAAACGGGAATTACAGACTCATTCCACGGCTCTTTGGCACTCGAATCTTCTTGCGCCCACACCGCGGGATTCAAAGCAGCAATACAAAGGGCAATTTTCGCCAACGGGTTTAGGCGCATCTTAAAAACTTTCGGCAAAATAATCCCCTATTTCTTGAAGGTCGGTGTCGTCAGGATACATGGTTTTCATCTGAGCGTAAATTTTTTCATAATAGAAGTGATTGCCTTCTGATCCCATTTGCCACGTCAAACGCAAACCCGCCGAACGCGCTGATTCTATGCCTTTCGCGTGAGCCTCTTGAATGAGCTCAAAGGCGCGCATCGAATCTCCCATTCGCGAACAGATCTGCGCCATATCAATGAGGATGTCTCCGTCAAAGGCTTTTTTTTCAAAGCCCGCACGTAGCACCGAAAGAGCCAAATAACCATTGCCCATTTCTTCGTGTAAACTCGCTAAACGGCGATATTGCGCCGCATTCAATGGGTCTAACTCAAGACCCCGCTCAATCGAAGCCACCGCTTTGTCCATCTCGTTCATATTCGCTTCGACGTCCCCCAAAAAGAACCAAAGTTCCGCTTTATCGGGGTTGAGTCGAATGGCTCGTTGCAACAGATCTCTAGCAGAATAATTGTCTTCTAAACCGAGATAGACATCGATCATCGCATAGTACCAAGAGGTATTTTCGGGCTCAGCCCGCGAGCCCATTTCAAAGTATCTGAGCGCCTCAGCTCGGTTGCCAACTTTGAGATAGCACTCACCAAGCATCTTGATTGCCGTCAAATGATCGGGTTCTTTTTCGATGACCTGCAAATAGATCGCCATCGCGTCTCCGACCTGATCCATTTGAAACAAGATGCCCGCCTCATTGAGATAGCTTCGAATAAAATCGGGATATTCTCTGCGTAGCTTTGAATAGAGATGCAAAGCCCGCCCTACCTGATTGAGTTGATAGAGAGAGTTCGCCATATTAAACTGCGCCATCGTCGGGTTTTCGCCCGTATCAAACGCCTTTTTATAGAGCTGATAAGCCTTTGTGAAATCCGCTTTTTTGTAAGCGGCATTCCCGCGATCCATTAAATTCGCGGCGGGTGTTACACACCAAAAAACGATTAAAAAAATGAATATTCGGGTCATAGTTTCCTCTTGCCCCAAATATTCTTGAATATTGTTTCAGAATTGTTTCACAAGTGTTATAGTTTGCTTACTTCACCCATTCGGCGACTTTGCGCAAACGACAAAAATAGAGCGGACCTCTCCCCTCTAGCTGGTCGGGCCAGAGATTATAGCCTAAAAGACGCTCCTCTCCGCGCTCCCCTCTTCGGGGAATCACCTCGGCAACCCCTTTTCTCTTCTTCAAAAACTTGGCAATAACTTCTTCATTCTCGATGGGATTAATCGAACACGTTGAATAGACCAATTCTCCCCCAATTTTCAAGGCCGTCATCGCCGCGCAGAGAATGGCATACTGTGTAATCGCCATGTTTTTTGCTCTTGCTGGGCTCCACTGCTTAAGGTGCTCGGGAGAGTTGAAAACATGACGCTCTGAACTGCAAGGGGCATCTAATAAAATTCGATCGTAAATTCCCGTTTCAAATAGACCCCATTTGGCTGCATCATGGCCCGTTACCCGTACAATTGACCTTTGTTTTTCATCGAGGTGCTCTTCAATAACCTTCTTCAAACGCGCCCTGCGATTTGCCGAGCGGTCATTGCTCGTCAAAGCGCCCTCGCCATTCAGCGCCTTTGCCAACACCAACGTTTTTCCTCCGGGGGCTGCACAAAGATCTAACACCCTCTGCCCTGGCTGCACCTCAAGCTCTTCTGCGACCCAAACCGAGGCTTCATCGAGAAAGTAGCTCTTGAGGCCTTTGAGTTCATAGTGGGGTACGGATTCTTTCAGCGCCTTTGCCAAAGCCTCCCATCGATCGCCTAACAATTGCTGATGATAGTCTGTAAAATCAATCTTTTTCTTTTTTGCCATGACTCAAATTTAACCCTTGGTTACCTTTTAGGGCCTCAATCACCGGGCACTTCTGAAAATTTCAGAGCCCCCTTCAATGGCCCCATCTATGAAATCTTCATTTGGCAAACTTCAAATTTTAAAAATTTACGCGTACTCTATTTCAGGAGTTCTCTTTCTCATTCTCTCTCTCTTTGCCTTTTCTGTATTAATGGCCAAAACGAAGGGATCAGTGCCCGATAGAGAAGAACTATTAACGATTTCAGGTCCTGTTGACACCCTCGCTCTCGTCCAGGTTCCCGACATCGGGCCCATGGGCCTCTTTAGATTGCAAGGCGACTCGGCCAACTATCGAATTTCGGGAATGCCTTACGCCCTACTCGACACCCTTCGATTTTCTCAGATTGCTCAAGGAGACACCATCGAGGTCTACTATCGTATTTACAATTCAAAAAAAGGCACCCTGTTTAAAGAACTGATCTACTGGCTGAATTTCAGAGACGTCTGGGAGCTCAAATACCGCGGGGGCAATCTTCTCAGTTACTCTCTGGTCAAAGGGCAAATGGATGTTTTCAACAAGCAATTTCTTCGCTGGCTTTGGCCCCTATTTTTTGCTTTTATCGCAATAACCCTTTTCTTTGCTTTTTTAACCTTGCGCATCCTCAGATCGCGATAAGAAAACAAATTTGTCGCACATTTTTGTCTATTCTTCGTATTGGGTTATGATTTTTTAATCCCGGTAAGAAGAAGAGCCAGCGCCCGCCTTGCTTTTCACCACAACATACCTTTGGTATGGATATTGCTTTTAATCGAATCTCATGAAAAGTTTAAAAGATTTAGACCGAATTTCGCGAATCAGTATTTCGCTGCCCACCCTTCTGCTAGAAGAGTTGGATCAAGTTACCCGTGAACGAGGTTTCGAAAGTCGATCTCAAGCGATCTCAGAGATGGTTCAATCTCAGCTCGTCTTAAATCGCCAGCGTTTTGGGGATGAAGAAATGATCGGTACGATCAGTCTGGTTTATAACCAAAACCGAAACCAGTGCGGTTTTCACCTTGCAGAAGTTCAGAAAAAATACCCTGATGAAATTATCACGAGTTTGCATTTGCAGCTACCCAACCAAGATACTTTCGAAAGCATTCTTGTGCGAGGCCCCTCTCAAAAACTCAAAGCCATCTCTGACGAATTAATCACTTGTAAAGGGGTCAAAGTGGGTCAGCTCAATTTAAGCGCCACCTTGCAAAAAGAAGCTCCTATCGGCTCAATAGAAATACCCTAAGCTCGTTTGTAACATTTCTTTTTTGTTGTAAAACAAGCCTGAAGGGTCTTTTTCAAAATATTCTTCTAGCCCATTGATTCTTTCTGTAGTCGACAAAAACAAACGTCCCTTGGGATTTAAATGCGCATGCATCTTCTTAAGAATTTCTGTTTTTGTCTCTTCCGTAAAATAGATAAGAACATTTCTCAAGAAGATAATATCGTGTCGCCCCACCATGGCGTAACTGCCAATCAGATTTAACGGTTTAAAATCAATACAATTTCTCACCTTGGCGCTGACCGTATTGCCCTGCACATACTTTATATAGTGATCGGGAAGACCTCGCGAAAGCTCAAACTTTCCATAGCATCCTTTTTCAGCCTGTTCTAGTGCGCTTTTACTAATGTCTGTCGCAAATATCGGGCGAGAGTTAATCCCTAACAAGCTGGGAAAAGATTCGCATAAAATCATCGCAATCGTATAAGGTTCTTGCCCAGAAGAACAAGCTGCCGACCAAATTTTAAAATGTGACCGATCTCCTCGTCGCACTTCTTCTGCATATTCTGGAAACAATTTCTCTTTTAAAAAATCAAATTGACGAACATCTCTAAACCAAAACGTTTCTCTTGTTGTCATTAGTTCTATGATCGTCTTACGCACTTCTTCAGAGGCCTTAGGCCATTCAATGAGAAAAAGTTGAAAGTCATTGCGATAATTCTGTTGAATAAATTCTGCTAATCGATTTTGCACAAGGTATTTTTTGTCGGGCGTCAGCCAGATTCCACACAGGTCTTTAAGGTATCTGTTAAACGTGTCAAATTGGTAGTCATTGATTTCGAAACTCATCACAAACTCCCTATAATCGTATTGAGATAGAGTGCGATTTCGTTAATCGGCATTGACCTGTCGCTAAGACCTGCTTCTACTACCGCTTTATTCATTCCATACACCACCGAAGTTTTTTCATCTTGAGTAATTACTCGTGTTCGGGGATGTAATTCTTTGATCTTTTTTACACCATCTAGACCATCACAACCCATTCCCGTACCAACAAAAATGAGCATTCGATCTTCAAAATTTTCTGCTAACGAATTAAACAAAACATCGACGCTCGGGCGACAAGATCTCACCGGCTCACCTAGATCATAGTGAAGACGATAAACCGTGTTGAGTTGTTCTCGGTGCTTCTTAAGCACCATATGCTTTCCACTGTCGCTGAGATAAACGGTATTGGGCTGTGGAATTTCGCCTTCTTCGGCGATTTTCACGTGCAATCCCGTGATTCGATTCAAACTTTCTACGAGCATTTCGGCAAATTTCCCCGAAATATGTTGAACGATTAAAATCGGAACCCTGACTTTGGTCAATCCTTTTAAAATTTCAATCAGCGCATTAGGGCCTCCGGTCGACACCCCCATAGCAAACAATTTGTACTGATTGGATTCCATAAATTTCCCAAGCATTCACAACGCAGAATAACGTCAGCCCCTCTATTATCTTTCAACTATTGATTTTTGACAAGCAGATTCTGTATGATAGCAAGTCACTTTGTCACGCTCACGACAAATAGACATTTTATCTTGCCGGAAGTATTCGTTTTAAGCTGATTTATGTGGTGTGTCCACAGAAGCAGAGATCAAACTGACTTCACATCTAGAAGGCTTACTTGCCTAAGGGGGTTTTGTGTTTAAAGAATTTCTTAAATCAAAAGATGGCATTGCGCAATTGATTAAACTCGCTCTCGCCTTTGTCATTGCCTTCGGAGTCAGTCGCGCTCTTCCCAATAGCCCATTATTGACAGAGGCTGGACGAATGACTGCCTTTATCTTTTTTACTGGGGCGCTCTTGTGGACAACAGAAACTCTGCCCGCATTTGCCACTGGCATTCTCATCGCGGGAATGAACATCATGATCCTCGGCAAACCCGGCGGCGTTTTCGCCACAGATGATAAGCAATGGGCAATGTTCATCAACCCCTTTGTTAGCCCTATCATCCTTATCTTTTTTGGTGGATTTATTTTGGCTGTTGCCATCGAAAAGTATGGTATCGACAAAACCATCTCTAGAATACTCGTTTCGAAATCAGGCGGCAAACCTAAATCCTTCATGATCATCATTATGATTGCTACCGCTCTCTTTTCAATGTTTATGTCAAACACTGCAACAACAGCGATGATGTTTGCATTGCTGGGGCCTATTCTTGCCAAACTTCCCGCAGCAGACCGCAAATTTAAAGCGGGTCTAGGTCTTGCCATCGCCTTTTCTGCGAATCTCGGTGGGATTGGTACATTAATCGGCACTCCGCCTAATGGAATCGCCGTAGGTAACCTTGCCAAAGCCACTCCTGCGATCAACATCACCTTCAACGACTGGCTATCTGTGGGCTTACCTTTTGCCGTAATCACTCTAATCATTGCCTATTTTGTTTTAATCACGATGTTCAAACCTAGCCCTGAACTTTTTATTCCCATCGAAGCAAAGAGTACTGAAAAAGTTTCTCGCAAAGTTTATGTCATTGGCGTTTCTTTTGCTATCACAGTCGTTCTTTGGATCACATCTAGCTTTACAGGAATGCCCGCAGCCGTAGCGGCGATCGTTCCTGTGATTATTTTCGTCGCCTTTGGAATCATTACCAGTAAAGATCTCGAAAAAGTCGATTGGCCCGTTTTACTTCTCGTTGGCGGAGCGCTCTCTTTGGGTGTTGCCATTAAGAGTACGGGCTTTGGTGAATACTTCCTCAGTTTATTCCCTATGAGCAATGCCAACACCTACATTCTTGCCTTTGCCTTAGTGATCGCCATCGTCGTCTTTGGCAATTTTATGTCACACACCGCAGCCTCAGCGATGTTAATTCCTATGGTTATGGCCATTCCTGGTGCGAATGTCGGAATCAATGTCGTCGCCGTAGGGATAGCCGCCTCTATTGGGATGTCACTACCGATCTCGACACCCCCTAATGCCATCGCCTATTCAAAAGGAGAAATGACCACCAAAGAAATGGCGACCGCCGGCACGACAATTACCATTATATGCATTGTCTTACTTATGCTTTTTATCTATCTCGGGCAAATGGTTCGATTCCCCTCGTTCCTCTTTCCCTCTCCACATTAAAGAACAGACCTAATTGACGGGTGCTAGAAGCGGTCTCTCTCCATGTATACCGATGTTACGAGAATTTCTTTACATTTAAGGGTGTTCTCAAAATAACCGCAAAGTATTTTCACATCTTCTAAAGAAACCCATGCCTGAACTCCCCGAAGTCGAATGTGTTAGACTTGGCCTTGCCGAAGTCATCGGACAAAAGGTTCTCAAAGTCAGCACCAATTATCCCGCTCTTTGGGGAGAAGGCTCTCTGTCGCCCTCTTGCATTAAAAATGAGCATCTCACCGCCATTCAACGCAAAGGCAAATATCTACTCGCAACCTTTGAAAAGCATCAACTGCTTTTGCATTTAGGGATGAGTGGCGTATGGATCTGGAATCAACCCCTACGGCCACACACGCACTTTCAACTCAAGTTTGAAAAAGGCGATCTCAACTATTCTGATCCACGCAAATTTGGTTATTTACACTTGTCTAAAAAGGGAGCGCCTCTCGACCGTTGGGAGGGTTTAGGCCCCGACGCCTTAGACACGGCCTTTAACGCCAAATCTTGGTTAGCGGCAACGATAAAGAGCCAGTCTTCACTAAAAGCACTCCTTCTCGATCAGAAAAAAGTAGCCGGTGTGGGGAATATCTATGCCTCAGAGGCTCTTTGGGCCGCAGGCCTGCATCCTGAACGACCGGGCCACAGCCAATCTCTGGCAGAGGCTCAGCTTTTGGTTAAAGAAGTGAAACGCATTTTGCGAGCCTCAATTAAAAACCGCGGCACGACCTTTTCAGATTACCGATTGACGAACGGTAAAGGGGGAGAATTTCAACGTTTTCTCAAAGTCTTTCAAAAAGAAGGCGAACCCTGTCTGAATTGTCAAAATCCCATACAAAAAAAGGTGCAACAAAATCGCAGCACCTTCTTTTGTACAGAATGTCAGAAGTAAATCTTTATAGAGTCTTAACCTAATTGACGTTTGCCAAACGATCTTTCACTTTCTTTTTGTAATCATCAGGGTTTTTGTTATTCCAAGTTTTGCCCGCATCTTCAAGTTTTTTCACCAAACGGTTGGCTTGAGCAATGCGGTCGCAGTGCGGAGGATGGGTGCTCATTGATTGAGCAATTGATTCAAGTACGCTCGGTTCTTTTTCAACGCAATTGCCTTCACCATCAATGTCTAAACCCTTACCAAAGTACTCGGCAATACCAAGAGGATAAACTTTATTTTCGGTGGCGAGGTAAACCCCTATAGAATCCGATTCAAGTTCATCGGCTTGGCCGTTTTTATTCAGCCACCAAGTCGCCCCTAAGGCACCCGCGATCTGAGCAAGAGCACTGCCCTCTTCACCGCCAGTAAGTAAACCCACTAAGGTTTGCGCAATTCCCGCGTCAATCATTCGATCTCTCGAATGGTGCATCACCACGTGGCCCATTTCGTGACCCAAAACGCCTACAAGTTCAGATTCGTCTTTCATAGAATTCATGATGGCAGTATAGAAATAAGTGTATCCGCCAGGCACCGCAAAGGCGTTTTCGGTTTTGCTTTTTATGATCGAGAAGCTAAAGAAGTTTTTCTTTGAAGCACCTGAAGGAAGCAAGTGATCCCAGTCCTCATCCGAAATTTTATCGGCAATTTTAGAGCCCAGAGAATCTAAATAAGCCACCAACGCCTTTTCGTCGGCATTGCTCGAATTTTCATCGAGAAAACGTTCGCCGTCAGCCAATCCCTTAGAGCGCAAATCAGAGTCGAACTGACGACCGAGCTCAATCTCATCTGACGGGGGAATAAAAAAGCTGTTCACAGCCTGACTGCAATCACAGCGAACCAGAGCCAAACTGGCTCCAACAACAGAAAGATATAGTGTCTTTTTTTTCATGTCTTCCTTCTTCGACTTCTAAAATCCAAATTTTTTCAGGGCCTTCTTCGCCTCGTCTTTTGCTTTGCCTTTGGCCTTATCCGTTTGCTTCTGAGCCGCGGCTTTCGCCTTTTCGGTGGCCTTTTTCTTTTCGGCATCTAATTTAGCTTTTGCCTTGGCTTTTTCAGCGGCGATCCGATCTTCTACCTTTTTCTTTTCGGCATCGAGTTTCGCCTTAGCTTCAGCTTCAAGTCGGGCCTTTTCGGCGGCAAGTGCGTCTTTCGCTCCTGCAGAACCTTCACTTTCCATGCGCTTTGCGTCGAGTCCGTATTTGGGGTCAGCCATAGTGCCGGTAATGAAGTAATAGACTTTGACTTCTCCCTTATCCGTTGTGGGCAGGGCACTGACATTTTTCAAAGCGCCTAAACCCGTTGCATCAGCCAAGGCTGACGTCGCTGAAGATTGAGTGCCGAGAATTTTCTTTGACGCCCCCTGCGGCAGGTGATTTTCGAGTTGGAGATCGAGACCGCCCTCAAAGGCTATGGTTCCCTTAAGATCGAGAAAGCCCACAGGGGTTTCTTTCAGATCAACGTGTTTAACGATGAATTTGCCATCAGCTACATCAATTTCAGCATCAAATTGATCAAAACTCAAATCTTTCATTTGCAGAGAAGAACTAAAAGCCGAAATGGCAGAATTGTATCCCTTGATCAAAGAGGTCTCTGCAATTTTTCCTTGATACACGCTCGACTGCAAGGTTCCACTGAGGTTTTGCGAGACCGTACGCGGAGTGCCATGGGTCGCAAATGTCATCACCAAGTCTGACTTGCCAAAAATGGTGTTATCTAATTTGGGTAGCGTGCGGTAGAGAGTCGATTCTCCTACTAAATTTTTGCGCCCATTAACAAAGAGATCATTGAACTGCACTTTAGTTGTGCTTAAATCAAATTGAATCTGAGCATTGCGGGGATCGCTAAAATCCGAACTCAAACTTTGCTCAATTTGCCCCTCATAGAGCTTGGCGCTCATCTGGCTGCTCACCTTTGAATCCACCACTTTCGATTTTAACGTGAAGTCACTGAGTGTCAAATGTTTAAAAAGTGTTTTACCCAGTTGCACATCGACATAAACATCGACGGGAGGTAACACCGGAAATTCTTCGGGAAGCTCTGATGCGGCTTCGGGCTCTTCGGCATTGGCAGGCGGCATCAACTCGTCGAGATTGAGGTTTTGAGATCTAACTTCGAGATCGACGCGGGTTTTAATGCCTTTGTATTGTTTGGGAAGCACCATCGCTAAGAAGTCGCGAACCACAATCTTCGTACCAAAATCAGATTTTCCAAGTTGAGCCTTAACCGCAGAGGTCAATTGATTTTTGTTAAAAGTGCTCTGCCCTTGCACGTCAATGCGCGGAGCAACGCCAAAAACCTTAATCTGTGTAAGTTTCATATTTGAGCCGCCGCTGATATTGAGAGCGGTCGGGTTGGCGGGATCCATAGGGCCAGATCCCTTAAGATCAAAAGTAATCTCCCCGTGGGCCTCAAGTGAATCGGGCAAAAGGCCCATCGCATCTGCAAGAGGGAGAATGTTGTCGAGCTCAACACTACCGTTAACCATGAGTTTTTGCAGATAGGGATTGCTCATCAAGTGATTGAGGGCGACTTCGACATTGATGGGATTTTTGCCAACAAGTAAGCTTAAGCTGGGGATTTGAACTGAATCGGGACTAAAAAGAATCTTGCCATTTAGGCTTTCGATTTTAGCCGGAGAAGCCGTATGAGAAAATCCCAACTTTTGCAAGTCGAGAGAACCATTCACCTCGGGTTTGGCTGGAGTGCCTTTGGCGTATACTGCCAGTTTAAACGCACCTTCAGCGGCGAGCTTGGCAATCTCAGGGTTAATTTCATGGGGAACTTCTTTAAGCACATTCTCCATCGATATTTCTGCAGATTCAAAAGAGAGATCGAAGTTGAGCAAACTATCTAAGACGTTTTTAACATTGCCCTTTAAAGTAAAAGGCATGCCCAAGGCGTTGATGTCTATCCCATTGATGCTCACCTCGCCGCTTCTCAAGTTGGCTTTAATGTCGTGGGCCACGCTGACAGAAATATTGCCTTTGCGCAGGCCAGAGGCTTGGTCTGAAACAGAGATCTCTGCGAGGGTCAATAAGCCCTTGGTGGTGATTTCAGAAAGGTCTTTGTTGGCGTAGAGGTTCATTTCTTGGTTGAGTTCACCTAAGCGAATTTGACGTTTGTTTTGTCGGTCGTTAAGCTCTACCGACCACTTGCCCAAAGTGAATTTATCGAGGCGAATATCCACTGGCAATTCGGGCAATTCGAGAGGTTTTTTTTCTTCGACGACCGCGGTATCTGCTTCTTTAATTAAGTCGTGCAGACTGTTTTTCCCTGCAGGATCTATCTCTAAATAAGCGGTCAATCCACTCAAACTCACTTCATTTACATTCATCGAGCCCGTAAACAGTGCACCGAGATCTATGCGCAACAAAACCGATTCGAGGGTCACCAAAGGTCGATTTTCAAAGGTGCTGTCTTGAATCCCCGCCACCGAAAGGTTTTTAAGTTCAATCCCCAACGGCCAAAGTGAAACGCTGAGATCTTGCAAACCTACCTCGCGGTGCAGTGCTTTTGAGGCTTCAACGGTGATAAGCTCGGTCACCTTTTCTTTAGGAAACCAAAAGACCAAGGCGGCATAGGCACCGCCAATCACAACAATAACCAGCAAACTCAAGATTAAAAAAAGCTTTTGCCAAGACTTCATAGAATTCTCCTCTCGCCTAAGGGCCCCTTAAATCTAATAAGACATTCAAATCCTCTTAAACATTCCTTTATTGACCCTGCTAAAGAGCCCTAAATTTTAACGTGAGCGAAATAACATCCTTTTTAAACTTCCACTTATCTCTTGCTTGAAAATGTTATATATTTCGGGGCCAACCCACAAAAACATTTCTTGAGGAGAGAAAATGCAAATGAAAAAAATTGGATTGTTAGCGACTTCTGCCCTTTTAGCCTTTGGTTTGACAGGCTGTTTTGGCACCGATGGTGATACTACAGAAACCTCAATTACCATTAGCGGTTCTAGCTCTGTTAAAGCCGGTAATTCTATCGCCTTGACTGGTGGTATTGAAGCCAGCGGCAAAATCACTGATGTTGAAGACGAATTCACAAGCGAAGGCTTGTCTGAGGCAGAGCTTGAACTTATCTCTGTTAGCTTTACAAAAGAGCCCAAACTCAACACAGAATCCATTGATTTCGAAGAGGTGGGTTTTTCTATTGTGGCTGATGCAGAAGCCTGTAACGGCAGCTACACCTACACTCTTAAAGCCACTATTGACAGCAGTTCAACAGTGACCAAAGCGTTTAACTTCACAGTGACCGACGGTCAAAATTGTGATGCGACTGCTTTGGGTGAAGCTAAAGCCGATACCATTTACAACGTAAAGGGCCCTTTGAAAGGCGCCTATGACTTGAAAACGGGTACACAAATTGCCAGCAAAGGCGATTCAACAGTTAAAGACCTTAAAGACATGTCAGTAGCAAATTCAGACGACGATTTGTTCTCTAAAGAATTCACTTCAGGCAATGGTGCTACATTTGCCGTTGTAACTGGCGTTGACTTTGCAACTGTTACCGATAAAGATTTAACTGATGCTGCTGCCGAAGCCACTTTTGCTGCTAAATCAGGTACTTTGTCTAACGGTGACATCGTTCTAGTAAAACTTTCTGAAGCTCGCGGTGGCGCACTAGTGATTGTTAAAGTGATTACTGTTAAAGATGACGCTGTAGGCGATAACTCAGGCTACATCGCTTTTGAATACAAAATGTAATCTGAAATAAGATTGATCTTTACACGAGGCCGTCTCTTTGAGACGGCCTTCTTTTTATCCCCCATTTTTGAAACTCAGAAGCTCAAAATCGTGATTGGTCAATTTCTTGTGAGAATAAACGGCAAATAACATATACTTCGGTTATGATCTTACAATCTGGATTTTTACCAAGGTTCAAAAACAACCTTTTCAACAAAAAACTGTTGAAGATGTGCGCGCTCTTTGCCGCTGTCATATGGATTTTGCTGGCTGGTATCTTTCTCATCATACCCTCACAAGTTCAAGTTTCTCCTTGGATTGTCATCATTGATACCGGTGTGCATACCTATTTGATTTCTTTCTCTATTTATCTTACACATAGCTTTTACAAAGCGCTTCTGCTTCGAAAGCCACTCTTGAAAGGATTTACCCTTCTCGTACTTTCTTATAGTGGAGTCGTGGCTGGCGAATTGCTCGCACAAAGTTTTAGCCGTCTTTTTTGCTACGGCGAAGACATTCCCCGTGAAATCATTTTAAGGTCTCTGCTCTTTTCGATGTATGTCTCGACCATCTTCGCTGGCAGTTTCTTAGCCTACGAAGCTTTGCACAGCAAGCTCGAGCGAGCCATGCTCATCATCAAAGAAAAAGAAGTGAGCGAACACCTTTTAAAAAAACTGAAAGCCCAAGCCGAGCTTCAGGCCTTACAAGCTAAAATTAATCCCCACTTTCTTTTTAATACCCTAAATTCTATTGCCTCATTGATCTCTGTTGACCCTTTCAAGGCCGAAGAAGCCGTAGAAAAACTCTCTCGCCTTTTTCGTTTTACCCTCAAAAACTCAAATCTCGAAAAAGTCTCGCTTTCTGAATCTATTTCTTATGTGCGCTCTTATCTCGAACTTGAGAAACTACGCCTCGGAGACCGTCTTCAATTTGACATCCACCTAAGGGGAAATATAGAGTCTGTCTTTGTGCAAGATCTGCTCATTCAGCCTCTAGTCGAAAACTCTATCAAGCACGGAATCGCCCCTAAATTAGACGGTGGACGCATTGACATTGACATTAAGGTCAAAGAGAGCGACGTTGAGATTATTGTCGCCGACAATGGTATAGGCTGGCAAGATAAGGTATCTGACTCAGGTCATGGTCTTGTTAACATACGCCAAAGACTTGATTTAACTTATGGAAAACACTATCAGATGGAAATTTTAAAATCAGATGGTGTAACGGTAAAATTAAAAATCCCAAGGAGAATAGATGTTTAAGGCTTTGATTATCGATGATGAAGAGCTCGCACGCAAACGACTAGCTAAACTTCTTGAAGAGCAAAAACATTATGTGAGTGTCATTGGCGAAGCCTCTGATGGCAATCAAGCAGTAGGTCTTATCGACCAACTAAAACCCGATTTGATTTTTTTAGACATTCAGATGCCCGGCAAAACGGGTTTTGAGGTTTTAGCTGAAATTACCCACGAACCTCTTGTGATTTTTACCACTGCCTATGACCAATACGCCCTTAAGGCCTTCGAAGAAAATGCCGTCGGATACTTGCTCAAACCCATCGAACGGGAGCAATTGACCGCCATAATGCAAAAATTAAATCACCCCGCTTTTAAGCCCATTCAAATCAGTGAGCTTCTCGCTCGTCTGCAACCCGACAAAAAAAATGACTCCTATCTCAAACGCATTCAGGTTAAGTTAGGAGATCGAATACTTCTTATTGGCGTTAACGAAGTGCTTTATTTTGAGTCTCAAGACAAATACACCAACATGCACACTCTTGATCATATGTACATCATCGACAACACATTGATTGAGCTCGAAGGCAAACTTAATCCCGAGATGTTTATGAGAATTCACCGCTCAACCCTAGTAAATACTTCGTGGATCGGAGAAATTCAGAGATACATTGGCGGCAAGCTTCAAGTTCAGCTCAAAGATGAGAAGAAAACTTTATTGGTGGTCTCTCGTAGTTATACCGATCAAGTGCGTTCCCTTTGAGATGTCGAACTTTCGACCATATCTTGAGTTGTCTGATCGATTC
>JBNKYI010000011.1:0-16633 GCA_050300815.1 Fibrobacterales bacterium | reverse complement strand
GTTCTGTCAGACAGGCAAATATAGCATCAGAATAGCCAACGCTCTACTAGAAAAAGGGCCTACATTACTCATCCATATACGCATAAATAAATGAATAGTGGTGGTGCTACACAGCCAACACCAGGTTAGCAAAATATACATTTCATGTATAAATCGTATATAGGTGAAAAATGGGAATCGTAAAAATAGACGACGAATTACACGAAGAAATTCGCAAAGCCAGCTCGGTAATGGTGCGTTCAATCAACGCCCAAGCCGAATTTTGGATAAAAATCGGCATGCTCGCCGAGGCTAATCCCACGCGAACTTTCTCAGAAATCATCAACGAGCAGTTTAAAAAGGCAGAGATAGATGTCCAGAAAATCGCGTGCGGCTAAGGTCATCTTTAAAGGTAAAGACGAACTTAAATTGATGCGCATTTCTGGCCAATTACTCGCATCCGTTTTTGCTTACTTAGATTCTAAAATTCAAATGGGAATGTCGACCTTAGAGGTGAATGATTTAGTCGAAGCCTATATTGTTAATGAGCTGAAATCAAGACCAGCAAGCAAGGGTCAATACGGTTTTAAATACGTGCTCAATACTTCTCTTAATCAAGTGGTCTGCCATGGAATTCCCTCAGCAAATGACATTTTAAAAAGTGGCGATATCGTCAATGTCGATATTACTCTTGAAAAAAACGGTTTTATAACCGATTCTAGCAAAATGTATTGTTTGGGCGATGTTTCTAAAAAAGCGCAAAGACTCGTTAAGAAAACTTATGAAGCGATGTGGCAAGGCATTCGCGCCGTGAAACCAGGTGCAACGCTTGGTGATGTGGGTTTTGCAATACAACAGTACGCAGAAAAGTCAGGGTATTCTATCGTACGCGAATACTGCGGCCATGGCATTGGTCGAGAAATGCACGAAGAACCTAGCGTTTTACATTATGGTCAACCTGGACGAGGCATGGTGCTCAAAGAAGGCATGACTTTTACCATCGAACCTATGGTCAACCAAGGCTCTAACAAAGTGAAAGATTTAAAAGATGGCTGGACGGTGGTGACACTAGATCAAATGTTGTCGGCCCAGTGGGAACACACCGTCGCCGTAACGGCCGATGGTTACGAGGTGCTTACCTTACGTGAAGAAGAACGGGTCAGGGGATATAAATAAAGTGGTATTTCAACGAAATCCGCCAAGAAGTGTTTACCTGAAAAATCGTCTATTTTAGTGAAAATTTCAAAAAAAGACTCAATTTATCGACTTGTGTTTACTCTCGAGTAAAGAGTGGGTAAGATAGAGAAATATTGGCAATACATTAAAGCTTCGATAATAGATCGTATTTAGAGACTGATCGCAAAAAAATCAAAATGGAAGCTTCGAATGACATTAAATAAATTCCGTGCTTATGTATTTATCTGTTTTGGTGTCTTGTTAATTGGTGCTGAAAAACTGGCAGCAAAAGAGTTTAAACACCCGGGCATGCTAAATAGTGAAGCTGATTTTGAACGAATGCGCGCACAGATTGATCTAAAGGTTGAGCCTTGGAAGAGTGGGTGGGATGCATTAGAGGGAAATTGGCATTCGTGGTCGACTTATGGCGTTAGAGGGCCAGTGGAGACCATTATTCGCGGAGGTTCAGGGCAAAATTTTATGCTCTTAGCACACGATGCTTCAGCAGCCTATGCCAATGCATTGCACTGGAAAATTTCAGGGAGCGAAGACCATGCAAAAAAAGCGATTGAAATTTTAAATGGGTATGCGAATGTATTGAAAACGATAGGTGGATCAACCGACGCCATGTTAGCCATGGGCTTTCAAGGTTATCAGCTTGCCAATGCTGCTGAAATCATGAGAACCTATGGTGGGTGGAGTGCAGAAGAGCTGCATAAATTTCAACAGTTTATGATTGAAGTTTTTTACGGGCTAGAATCAAATCCGCATTACAATGGGATACGTCGATTTTTAGCTGCACACAATGGCACACAAGATGGGTATTATTGGGCCAATTGGGATTTGGCGGCCATGACCACGATGCTTTCAATTGGGATCTTAGCCGACGACACTGTGATTTACAATAAAGCCATCAATTATTTCAAAGAAGGCAGTGGTAATGGCAACATTGCGAAACTTGTAAATCACATTCACGATGGTACACTCGGTCAGTGGCAAGAGAGTGGCCGGGATCAAGGTCATACCGCCATGGGTCCTCCTTTAATGGCCATTTTTTGTGAAATGGCATGGAAGCAAGGTGAGGATCTATACGGATTTGATGACAATCGTTTGCTCAAAGGAAGTGAATACGTTGCCAAATACAATTTGGGTAATGCAATTCCTTTTGCGACCTATTACCATCCCAAAAATTTTGGTGGTTACGATATCCAAGATGCGGTCTCTCCTGCAGGGCGTGGCAATATTCGCACAGGTTGGGAGCTCCTTTATAATCACTACGTGATTAGAAAAGGGTTACAAGCTCCTTTCACTCAAATATCTGCGTACAAAAGGAGGCCTGAAGGAGGTCCTAGCAATGGCAATAGCGGCGATTTTGATCTGATAGGTTATTCGACTCTTACCGCAACGAGAACTAAAGGCCATCAAAGAAAAGCCCAAGAAATCGTATGGGCAGATACGACGATGATACTGAGAGGCCCCGATTTAGAATTAGGTGCTATAGCCAGCTCTGGGCTTCGTCCTTATTATACGCTCTCAGACTTTTCTATGGGCGAGATTGTGAATAATAAATTTCGAGCCTACAAAGCGGGTTCAATTAGCATTACTGCTTGGCAACCAGGAGATCATGAATATGATGAAGCTTTACCTGTTACAAGGCAAATTGACATTGTAGACCAAGGTGTGAGTGTAGCACCCGATTTAGATCAACACAAAGTTGAGCTGGTATTGTCGAGTACAGATCGATGCACATCTGTTTCAGGTGGAAGCACCGAAGAGGGTGGGGGCATAATCCAGTGGCGATGCTATTCGGGTGAGGAACAAAAGTGGATACTCGAAGCAAAGGATAGCTTGTTTTATATCGTCAACCAAAAAAGTGGAATGGCACTAACGGTCAAAGACAATGCGACAACTTCGGGTGCTATTGTAGAACAACGACATAAAAGTAATGGGTTGTTTCAGCTTTGGAAGATCGCTATAAATTTAGATGGCACGTACAAAATATTTAATCATGAAAATGGATTGCAATTAGGAGCTCTTGGATCTAATACAAACGAAGGGGCTGTGTTTGCCGTTGAAACCCCTAATGACAATTCTTCTCATACATTCAAAATTCGAATAGAATTAAAACGTCAATTCATTTCCTTTCTTCCTTTAGAAAATGCTCATCCCAACGATTCGGGCATAACTTTAAATGCAAGTGCAGAGTCGGGATTACCCATTACGTATTCTACGACCAACCCAGCCATAGCAACAGTTAGGCAAGATACTTTGTTGATTCACAAAGTTGGAATGGTTGGGATAATAGCCTCTCAAGCTGGCAACGATGAATATGATGCAGCATATGATGCCTTGCAATGGCTTAGAGTGACAAGAAGAGAACAAATATGTGAAATTCCCGATCATTCAGGGTTAAAACTAGGCGATTCAGATTTTGCCTTAAATGCGGTATGCCATTCGGGATTGCCTTTTGTCATTAAAAGCTCAGATTCATCTATTGCGATATATAATAATGAATCAGAAATGGTGAAAATCTTGAATTCAGGTTCTGTGACTCTTACGCTTAATCAATTAGGGAATGAGGAATATATGCCTGCAGTCGAAGAAAGAACTTTAAGCTTTGCTGAGGCAGAGCAATCATCAGGTCTTAGTTTTGAAAAAAAAGATCTCGATAAAATAGAGTTCTTTGATCATCAAATCATCATTCCCTTATCGTTAGAACAGAATTTTAAAATAAAGATTTTTGATTTATCAGGCAAAGAATGGTTGGTGCCAAAGGCTTCAACGGGTCTACATACAACATTAGATCTTCAATCTTTACCGTTAGGATCGTATTTGGTGATATTAGATGCGAAAAGTCAGCAGTACACTTTTCGAATTATGAAAAATGAATAGAGGCCTCTTCTAAAAATTCATCTTTTCGAAAAGTTTCCACAGACAAAGCAATTTTTAGAAGTGTCTTTCATTGAGTAAGAACTCACTCTAAATTGCCTGACTTAAATCCAAACTAAAACGCCCCCAGCTAAAGGGCTCCATTCCAAAAGGATCGTCGAGGTTCTTTTTAAAGGTGTAATCTAAACGCAGAGTCAAAAGAGAGAGGCGATAGCGAATTCCCAAGCCCAAAGCCTTTTGTGTGGTAGAGCTAAAAGAGGGGTCTAAGTCTTTAATGTAGGCGTAGTCAAAAAATTGAACCAATTGTAGGTTTCCTATCCAGCGTTCGGGCAAATTAAATCGAAATTCGTTGCTGACGCGATAGTATTCAGGAGCGGTACCTGTTTGCAGGCTATCAGCTGTGCCCTGTGCGGGGAAGATGGAACGTGCGGGATAGCCTCTCACCGATCTGAACCCTCCTTGATAGAATAATCGGGCATCATCAAGGTTTGCATCTTGAAAGATTTTTCCGTAATCTGCGGCAATCGCCCAAGTGCTAGATTGACTGGTGGGAATATAAAAGCGGTTGTTCCATTCGTGATACCAATGGCGTTTAGCGGGATTAAAGGGCCCCCCTTGACCAAAATTGTAAGTGCTTTTGATTCCGCGTCGGGGCTCAATGCGGTCGTCGGTCCAATTGAAGGTGATAGAGGGCTCCCATTTAAAACGCACCTGAGAGGCATTGACGTCAACATAACGAAGGTCGGTTAGAGTGGCGAGGCGAATGAGTGAGGTGAGGGGGTAGCTGATCTTGCCTCGGTTGATGACTTCAACTCGTCGTTCTAAAGAATCGGGATTTTCGGGAAGGGGGAGAGATTCTCGGTTGACAATGACACGGTCTTCGAAGCGCAAAAAAGTGCCCCAAATCAGGGGATGAGCGTATCCTAACGATACGCGTTGGCGGCGCTGCGCCCATAGTGTTTGCGCGTGAGTCTGGTGCCAACTTCCTCCTAAATTGAGATATTTGAAGTTGGCTTGAGCTCCTAAACCGATCAATTCTTCATAAAAGAGAGTGCCTCCCCACTGTCCAGGAACTTTTTCGCTGACGTCAATTAAGATTTGACTTTGAGTCGCCGTAGAGTCGGCAAGGGAGTCGCGAATAGAGACTCGGCTGTAAGCACCCGTCGAAAGGAGTTTGTTTCTCACTCGGCTAATGTCTGTTGATCTTACGACATCCCCTTTTTGATTCGGCCAGAGTGAGGCGATGTTTTCGGTGTCTGAAAGGCCTTTACTTCCTGCGGGTCCGATATAGGACTGGCCTTTAATGGCTCTAACGGTCAGCTGATCTTGATAAACTCGCCGCCCAGGGTTAACCTTATAAACGAGGTGAACGAGATTAGAGGCGCTGTCAATCGTCGATTCTTGAGTTACCGTTGCGCTGAGATAACCCTCGTTTTGATAGGCTTTGCGGATATTTTCAAGGTCGGTAACAATGCCAGTGCCTGAAAATTCTTTATAGGGTTGTAGGGTCAGTTGATCTAAGGAATAATTGAAGTTGGCCCAAGTGGGTTGATCAATTCCGATGTGTCCAAAGTGATAAGGCCGTCCTTCAGAGATATCAAAAAGCAAGAGATCTCCTCCGTTTTTTCGAGCCCGAGCGACTTCAATGGTTGCACTAAAGTAACCCTCAGAAAAGTAAAAGTCTTGCAAATGAGCTGCGGCTTGTGCGGCTAGAAAATCCTTGCGACTTTCGGGCACATTGGCGTATTCATTGGGGATTCCCGTTTGGTCGATCAATTCAGAGCGACTGTAGTTGTCGTTTCCACTAAAGTCAAATTCGACTTGGGCCAAGGCAAATTGCAGAAAGAACCCTATCGGCAAAAAGAGCATTTTATTCATCGCATTCTCCCATTCCCGCAAAACACCAATTCCAAAAGGGTCGTTCAAAAGAGATGCCCACATTGCTTTCAAGTGAGTTTTCAGTTCCTCCTTCAGCAGTTTGGCTAAAGTAGTTTTTAGAAGTCAGGCCAATTTCAGTGGTCCAGATTTGAGGATGTTGTTGCTTTGTTTTTATATAGTCAGCGAGGAATCCGCTGCCTTGCACGCTGTTGTAAATGTTGAGAGACATAGAGACTTTGGTATAGTCTTCAAAATCCGCTTCACTTCCGGTATCCCATACCCTTTCAAAGTTGAGGTTGAGGTTGTTTGAGGCGATGCCGGGAATATTGGTAGAGATGTAAATACTGGAACTGTCAGCTTCATAATCTCCATTCTTGAGCCTGAAGTTAAGATCTTTGATGAGATCTCGGTCTGTTCCCAGCCACTTGATGACTCGATTGACCGCAGATTTTACCAGAGCAGATCCTCCTCGATAAAGGGTGGCGTTAACGAGTTGTCCCCATTCTGCAGAGTTGCCTTCTTCTGAAAGACACCCTACAAAAATTCCCGTAAAAATTTGATCGGGGCGAAGATCGCCCTGGGTTCCGCAGTTGGCTTCGGGGATCAGTCTAAAATTGCCAAGTTGCCCTTGAGCGTTCATCCCCACAGGGCACGTTTCTGCAATATCGGGTTCAGCATTGACGCAAAAAGGCAGTTCTTTAGAACTCAATACAGTTAGCTCTCCGTTGGGAATGGGTTGGGTATCCCATTCGAGACGAACGTTGGTTAAGTCAAAGCGCACATCTTCCATTACTTCGAGCCAGCCCACATCGGTAGAGGTGACGTCACCAGTGATCAGGGGTTCATTGGTGTTGCCTGTGACTTTTAAATCGAGAGTAAGGGGAACTGTATACAAATTGGTGATTGCCCAAATAGAATCCTCTCCTAGATCTCTTAGCGTGATGTCTAGATCAATAGGCTTAGAGCGCCCCCCTCGACTTCCTGTGACTGCCGCTTTATTTGCCTTTTGCCCCCGTAGAGAATTCCAAGAATTTAAGGCGACACCGCTGGCCCACTCCGTTAGCCCACTGAGTCCGATGCTCGGGTAGTTTGAATTGAGAAAAAGAAATTTGCTTACGCCCGCATTGGCTTGAATTCTCGAATTGGTGGGTCCTTTTTGTAGGGGTTGTATAAAGTTGCCATTGGGGTTTTTGAGAACAGTGTGAATGTTGCCTAGGCCTTTAAGTTCGTTTTCGTATTCTACCCAACGGGCGCTGAAGGGGATTTCAATAGTCTCAGATGCATTGCGATATCCGACGTTTAAACCTTTTAGGCGAACTCTACCTCCGCCGCCCATATTTAGATAGATGTCTTCACTTTGTGCTTTGAGCTTGGGAATGAGCCCTGAGGCTAAATCCACTTGGGCTTCTACGAGAAGCTCAGTGTTAGAGTCTGCAAAAATTTTGCCGTTAACATCGAGTTTTTGTTCGTGGATTTGAGAGGTAAAGTGAATTTCATTCGTAAAGGCATCTCCTGTTTTAACAATGGCCATAGAGCTGTCGAAATTTAAGTGTAGACTTTTGGCATTGTCAAAGCGATCCATGAAGACATTGCCCTTGACTTCAGATTTCTCAATTTGAATTCCCGTAGCAGGAGTCATCCAAGGACCTTCAATATTAAATGAACCGCTAAGGTTGCCCGTCCAGCCTGTCGAACCCTTTCCCCAAAAAACGCCTCCAGCATCGGTGGCGATGGCGGCGAGCCATTGCAAAGAGTCTGAGAAAATACGACTGATTTGAATGCCGACCTCAGAGTCCCATTGTTGATATTTACCCAACTTAAGTCGAGACTCTATGTTGAGGGTGTCATTCGTTGATTTGAGTTTTAAACGCTGCCATTGCAATAAGGGATCGCTAACGGAACCAAGGGTCAGGGAATCGACGTGCAGGTTACTCGAAAGGTGAGTCTCAGCGCTTTCTTTGTTGTAGTGTAAATCGCCAACCAAGGTTCCCGATAGGGGAATTTGTAAAAAGGCTTCGGCAAAACTGAGACTCATGCCTTGGGTAGAGAGATTGAGCTTAGTTAAATGAGGGTTATTCAATCCTCCTGAGAGAAGGGCATTGCCATAAAGAGTGGATTGCAATGATTGAATTTCCATTTCGGGAATGTGTGTTGAGTCTCCTGATTCTTCGATGCGTAGCATGAGGTCAAGGGGAATATCTTTGTAACTCAAATCTAAGTTGACGAAGGCTTTGCCATGTCGCTTTTTGCCGAAGTGAGTACTCCATTGACCGGTAAAAATCCCCTTAAGGTCTGTAGGTAAAACAGGGTTTTTAAAGGGAATTTTTTCTAAGGGGATAGAGCTGGCTTGCAAACTGAAGTCACCGATGTAATTTCCCCAAATGGCGGCTCTTTGCCCGGCGGGGTTTGAAATTTCAAATTGATAGTGCTCTCGTTTTTCTTTGCGATTCCAGTGAACTTCGCCCTTGAGATTCCACGACGATTGAGAGGCTTCAATGAGACTACTGTCAAAAGCGATATGATCGGCAAAGAGGGTGTAGTGAATATCGACACTGTCGGCTTTCATTCCGTAGGCATCTTCGGTAGAGGCGTGAAGCTTTCCTGCAAATGTCTTGCCATCAAAAAGTGTAGTGGCAACGGCGCCCGGTTGAAGTTTAACCTTTCCTTGTGTCCAAAAATTCGCCCAGGTTTCTCGAGGATTGAGTTGAACTCGGGCGTTGAATTTTCCCGGTTCTTGCCAAGCCATTTCGTAAAAGAATTCGCTTTGATCTCGGGTGAAACCACGAACTTGTAAGCCTTGGTCGGTAAGCTGAATTTTGCCGTTGTGGATGTCGGCGGGAAAGGGGTGAGGGCCGATATTCATGTCATACTTCAGAAGGTCTAAGTGCCATTGAGAATTTTTAAATGTACCGCCCCCTTGCAATTTCAGTTGGGCTCCTCGTTGAGCTTTAAATTCCATTTGGCCTGAGTAGATAGAGTCAGATAAGTGAGCGACTCCTCTGAGTTTTCCGGGATAGATGGGAAAAGTGTTGCCGAGATAGTGGTCTTTCATAACTTCGGCAGAAAATTGAAGTTGTGCAGATTTTGATTGATCAATCCAGTCCCATTTCCCTTCGCCTTGCAGGTTGAGGTGGGCGATATGAGGAAATTCTTTTTGTTGACGAAACCAATCGCTTTGACCCACCAAAGAGATTTGGCCTTTGAGCGCGCGCGCCTGTTCTTTGGGAAGTTGAACATTAAGATTTAGAGTGTCTCCCTCTTCTCGAGTCAGATGGAGGGATGCGAAGATAGAGTCGCTTAGATTGTAATTCACGCGTAGAGAAATGCGCTCGGCCTCGTAAGAACTGTATTTGAGAGCGTGCCCTAGAAAATCGTATTTGTTGATTTCGTCTTGTTTGATTCTCAGGTATTTGGCCGTAAAAATCATTTGGTCATCTTGGTAAAGTTTACCATTGTGTACCATTATTTTGAGGGGAACGGGAACTGTGGGGAGGTGAATATCGATGGGTTGTAATGTGGATTGGATTTCTGTTGAGTCTAAAAGTTCTGACTTCGCAGAAGGAGATTTGAGCAAACGCACCATAGGGGAATGGGCATTTAGTGTGAAAAAGTGGCGATCGGGAGAGAGAAAGGCGAGAGGGTTGATGTGGAACTCAAGGGTGTCTTCTGACCAGACCCACTGCGGACTTTCTAGTTGAATGTCGTTGAGGTGAATGATGAAGGGAAAGTGCCATGAACCATGGGCGTATTGAAAAGATCCAGAATCCCATTCCCAACGTTTTAACTCATTTGAGTATAAATAGCGATAGCCGATATAAAGAAAGAGGCTACTAAAAAGAGAATTCAACAACACGATCACTAGGATAACCCAGGGATAGAGTGCCTTTTTAGGCGAGTCGATTGGTTGGTCTAGATCTTGTTGATGCACACAGAAAAAAAAGAATAGTTTTGTAGTGAGATGTTAAAGGGGCATTATGCCAAAAGATACTAAAAGCAGACCAAGTGCCCTGCCTCGATTTGCAGCGGTTGCACTGCACTATGAAAAGGAGCTTCGACAGGCTCCTAAAGTGGTGGCTAAGGCTAAAGGAGAACGAGCGAGACAACTCGTTGAAATCGCCAAAGAGCACGGAGTGCCTGTGACTCAGGATGAGACGCTGGCGGCATCTTTGCATCGGGTGGATCTCGATGCAGAAATACCTGTGGAACTTTACGATGCTGTTGCGCGAATTTTGGCTTGGTTGCAGCAGACAGACATAAACCCGAGTCAAAATAGAAAATAAGTAAACTGGCCTCAGAGTCACCTCAGAGTTACCTCAGAGGTCAGTTTGCAATTTTCATAAACACCGTGAATGAAAATTCATGCTTTTCTTCGGCGCTGAACGCCAATGAGAAGGGCGGCAACTGAGCCCCTCATTTTGCTCGCAAAATTGGCGAAGATTAAACCTTAAATGAGCCCGGCGAATCTAGCCGCACAGCGGTGGCCTTTCAGCGCCCAGCCCTCAGCGGCGCTTGAGCTGAATCGTTTTTTCCCCCTTTTGACGATCTACAAAAGGGGGCCGCTGTCGCGCGGCCGCGACGCACAAACATCAGGATTAAGCCGTGAAATTAGAAGAATTGTACTGTACACCTCAGAGACACCTCTGAGGTACCTCTGAGGTGTCTCTGAGGTGTCTCTGAGGCCAGTTTGCAAATGTTCCATTAATACAGCTATTTTAAGAAGCGTCCTGAATTCGTTGTTTTTTAGTAAAAATCGCCATGTCTTTTTTTCACACTCATCCATAGCAATAAATTCAACCGATGAATCTATATTGGTTACCTATGGCAAATCTCAATCTTTTACTCTTCTTTCCCAACGAATTAACCGCCTTTCCCTCAACGTGGACAAAAATCAGCCCCATTGTAAACATTCAAGAGGCCCTTTGTGACGTCTACCCTGAACAGACCAAAAAAATCATGTCTTTCAATGCCTTGTACCAGTTTAAGATCAGGTCAAATTGCTTTGCTGATATTGAGCAAATCCTGATCAATCTATCCTTTCATTTTGGCTCAGAAGGGCTAGGAGTAAACCAAACGAGTGGAAGCTTAATCCCTCTGCAAGAGATCCCTACAGACATTACTCCTCTCGATTTCTTTCTTGATTTTTTGGTGTCTTGGCATCTCGAAAATGCACAAGTTCACACGGCCGGATGCGGGTTGATTGGCAATCCCGACTTGGTCTTTAAATCTGATGCTCTCGAAGTCAATGGCTCTTGGTTCGCCGAATGGACCGAGTGGTTTCTGCAGCGGCCCGACATCAACTCTCGCCCTTTTATCGAATGGAAAGACTGGGGCAAATTCAGAATAGAGACGACTAAGGGGTGGGAACGTGATGATCCTTACTTCAATCCCGCCGGAACATTAAAACTCATCCGGAGTCTCTAATGGTTCTTTTCACGATTGTGCGTCACGGGCAAACAGAATGGAATGCCCAAAAGAAATGGCAAGGGGTATTGGATTCTCCACTGACCCTTCAGGGGATTGACGAAATGAAGAAAGCTGCCCAATCTCTGAAATTCAAAATCTTCGACCAAATCCACATCAGTCCCTTAGGCAGAGCCCGCCAATCTCTCGATGTTATTCTCAAAGAGGTTCCTCACCTTAAGAACCTACCCGTTACTGTCTTTGATGAACTTAAAGAGCGAAATGTGGGGTATCTGCAAGGCATACCCACCGATGAAATCAAAGCGCGCTTTCCCGCAGAACTCAAGGTGCGACTCGACAATCCTCTCACTTGGCACCCCGCAGGTGGTGAATCTTCGCAAGAATTTATTAAAAGGGTTCGTCGATATGCTCAAAACCAACTAGACCTTTCTGCCAACAAAGAGATCATACGAGTTTTAATCGTTGCTCATGGGGGAATATGTGCTCAATTACACACTTGGTTTTTGGGTTTTGAAGACGCCAAGGCTTGGGACTGGAAGATCCTCAATGGCTCTATCTCGACTTATCTAGGTTACCCCCAAGGTTGGAGTTGCTTAGAAAGCGATGTCGTTGCCGCCGATGAAACGATGGATTGGATTGCAACTTAGTTCTATTTATAAATGCGCCTAAGGCGTCTCTAAAATTGCTTGCTTATTCCTCTAAAATCGTGTTAAAATTGTCTTATGCTTAAGAAATTTGATTTAAAAGTTCTCGTCGTTGACGATTCCAGTTTTTCGCGAAGAATTTCGATAAATGCGTTTAAAGAACTGGGTTTTCAACACTTTAATGAATGCGGTGATGGCAACGAAGCCCTCGCATTCCTTGCAAAAAATGGCGATTTGGTCGATCTTATTCTCTTAGATTGGAACATGCCTGAGTGTTCGGGAATAGAGTTTTTAGCCAAGCTTAAAAAAGACAAATCGATCAAGCATCCCCCCGTCATTATGATCACCTCTAACGGATCAAAGTGGCACATTGAAGAGGCTTTGGGAATGGGGGTTAAAGATTATCTTCTCAAGCCCTTCACCTTAGATACCGTTAAAGAAAAATTCCGAAATTTACCTGATCGCATCGCCTCAGGGGTGTTTTGAATTTCTTGATTTTCCTTCCACAAAAAACTAAGCTCTTCAATAAACTTCGAAGGGCTTAGTTTTTAAATCTTCTGAATTATAGAGGTGTTCCTCCTTCGTCCCCATAAGGTAAACATTCCCTCCCATCGATTTAACAATGCCGTGCCCAGCCGCAATATCCCATTCGCTTAAGCGACTATAACGGGGATACCAGTCGGCTTTTCCTTCTGCAATCCAGCAAAATTTTAAAGAAGAACCTACTGAAATCAATTGAGCAGATTCGTTTTCTTCAAGGTAATGCTTTAACTCAGATTCAGGATGGTGAACAGATCCTAAAATGCGAACAACGCCCTTCGAACTCAACGCCACTTTAGGCTCAGACTGCAGCTCACTCCAAATTTCGTTAACGTATTTAAAACAACCTTTTCCATTCATGCCTAACCAAGCCTGATTGAGTTCTGGCGCAACAATCAGGCCCATGACCACTTTATTTTGTTGAATTAAAGCCACATTAACTGTCCACTCGACAGAGCCCTCGATAAATCCTTTTGTTCCATCAATTGGATCTATTAACCAATAATTAGGCCACTGCTTACGTACCCTCAGAGGGGGTATACGACTTTCTTCAGAAACGATCGGCAAATTCGAAATTCGAGGCAAATATTTAAAAAGCAAGTCGTTAAAGTATAAGTCTGCAGAAGTCACAGGAGAACCATCACTTTTTAAATCCGATTCATAGTCTGTTCGTTTATAAGAGACTATGATTTCGGCTAAATCGCTCAAGGCGGGCAACAACATATTATAATCCATGAGATAAAGCTATGTACTGTTGCCGCTTTCGGCTAGGCCTCATCGACATCGAGAAAGAAACCACAACAAGGCACTTCTAAAAGAAGGCGCTAACGACTTCCTCCAAACGGTGAATACTCAGGATGTCCAGGTATCCCATTTGAAATATAATCTTTGATCTCTGTCGTCGATATTTCAGGAGTTCTAGGTAAGTAGACCACTTCACACAGGTGTGAAAAATGATCAAATTTTCCTGACCAATCGTCGCCCATTACTAAAATATCCGCACGATATTTTTTGATGTATTCTCCCTTTAATTCGAGAGACTCTTCAGCAAAAACATGGTCGACCATTTTCAAGCTGTCGATAATTTCAAATCGATCGGATTCAGAAAAAACAGGCATCTTTTGTTTCTTTGAAAAATTCAGTTCATCCGTAGACACTCCAACAATCAGATAATCTCCTAAAGAAGCCGCCCTTTGCAACAACCTCAAATGACCTACGTGAAATAAGTCATAGGTTCCAAATGTGATTACTCTTTTCACAACACCCTCTCTTTCTGATATAACATTGACTTTAACGTATCTCGGTTCTCTACATCGCTTTCTTTTCCTAATTGCCCCAAACATATATGCCCTATTAGACTGAATTTGTTGATGCGATTGCGCTCAATAAGTTCAATAATTTGCATCTTCGATTGAGGTGTATTGATAAGTAAACCATCTATCGAAAGCACTTGGTGCGCAATCGCATGGCTAAATTGCGTGTATTTTAAAAACCAGCGCCTCAATTCATATTCGCCATTTACTCTTTTATTCAGCACTTGAACATAATCTTGCTTCTGTTCAGAATCCCCTTCATCAAAAAGAGGTCCCAAATATTCAACCTCTGGATGATATCTCAAACACAAATCATAGACCTCATCCCAATTCATCTGAAACTGATGAGTTCCTTCTAAGATAATGGTTCGCTCTGACCTATCTAAGTTGTCAATCGGTTCGCATCTTGGAATCTGAGCGGCCTCTAATGCATCTTCTGCAAAGATGCGACAGGGAAAACTCATTTTATCCATATTGCTTAAGACGTTTGCAACATTTGCCCCTCTGAGAACGATCACGTTGATTTGTTGAGAAGGTTTCTTAACAATTTCACGGCTCAACACTTTGAGGATGACTTCACAAACTCGGCGAGAATTCTGGCCATCAGCAAGCGTAAACAATTCTTTTGCGTATCTTTCTCTAAGTGATTTTAAAGGATCTAGCCCCTGCTCTAACTGTTGTAGAATACGGTGTAATTCACGCCCATGCTGCAGACGGTACGCCCCATCGCGAACCTTAAACTCAACCGCCTCTGGATTATAGCCACTGAAGGTGTACATCTCTGGATTGTCGACAACGATAACGGGAATGCCCACCGCATACCCTTCGACATAAGCCGAAGAAACATCTGAAATTAAAATGTCACACATTTTAAGATAAGGAGCCAAGTTTTGATCTTCAACAAAATACATGAAGCCTTGTAGCAAAGAACTTAATCTCTTATACAATTGGACCAATTGAGGGTCTGTCGCCCCATGCAACTTAACCAAAACTTGGTACTTATTGCGATCTAAACGGCCCCATTCTTCGGCAAGTATGGCCATCCCGGTCAATTCTAAGTTATACGTTGGAGCAAATAGAATGGTTTTTTTCTGAGGGTTAAAATGCGCCAACTCAAAGATCTCATTCTTTAGATTCTCATAATCTTTTGCTAACTCATCCATTTTGGGAAATCCCGTGGCAATGATTTCTGTATGAACCTCACCTTTGAAGCTATCGACGTACCATGGACCCGGAACACAAAGCGCCGCGTGAAAACTCTCTCGACGAGCCAACACGTTATTGATGAAATAAATATTCTTGGATATGGTGCCGTGCCCCACACAAACCACTGGGCCCCAATTTTCAATGCGATCATTGCAAGCATCGGCGGTAACAACCGCATCGTAAGCAACACTGGGCATTTCTGATCCCCAAAAATTCCATCCTTCTTCAAACAGTCGTTGTAAGGTCGAGGGTTTTAATCCCTCTTCGGGAAAACCTTCTCGACCCTCTTTATACTCTGGAGCGCAAAATCCAATTTCAATGTTTTTACCGGCAAACTCTGTTTTCAATACCTTAGCTACAGCAAGTAGAATAGGCAAATGCAACTCGCGTAAACTGTAAAACGCAACTCGCTTCGACGGTTTTTCAGAGAATTCATTTCTAACTTCGCTCTCTTTGCAGAGGCGTAGCAAAGTCTCAACTTTGATTGTCCAGTCTCTATTCCCGTGAGCAGATACCCATTTGCAAACGCTTTCAGGCAGTTCTCGGGATTCGCGAAGATCCCATTCTTTGAGTTCATTCCAGATATTCATACTTAGAATATCGGAAAAAAGAAAGAGCGACTTGAGTCGCTCCTTTTAAACCCTTTGAGAGTTTCTTAACGGCTATTTAGGATCGATTTCTATAGAACAATTTACAGAATTTGCTATAAAACAATTTTCGTGGGCAAGGTGGTGAAGTTGCTCTATCTCTTCGGCAGTTGGAATGTTATCGCTCACAAATTTCACTTCGGGGTGCAACGTAACAGTGGTCATCGCCATTTTGCCTTCTGAATTTTTCTCTACAACGCCTTCAGCCTGATCGACATAACTCTCTACTGCAAAGCGTTTTCTTCCGGCAAAATGCAAAAAGAAAAGCATGTGACAACTCGACAAAGAGGCGATAAAGGCCTCTTCTGGGTCGACATTTGCTTCGATAGAATAAGGTAAAGGAACAATTGTGGGAGCTGAGCTTGCTTCGATAATCGCGCCCCCATCAAAACTCCATTGGTGAGCTCGGCTGTATTTGCCGTCTATAAAAGTTTCTTCTGATTTTTTAGACCAACTAACTTTCGCGCTGTATTTTGACAATGCAAATCTCCTGAATGAAAAGGGATATTTCCAAAATATAAAGGACACCTTTAAAAATTGCTTTATCCATAAAAAAAAATCAATGACTCTGTTTTTCAATTCAACAAAAGAGGCCGTCTCAAGATAGAGACGGCCTCTTTTACTTTTAAAGTTTTCTTACGAATTAAACTTTTGAAGAAACGTAATCAAAAACTGCTTGTACTGTTTTGAGTTTTTCTGCGTCTTCATCTGGCACAGAAACCTCAAACAATTCCTCAAGCGCCATAACCAATTCTACTGCGTCAAGACTGTCAGCACCGAGGTCTCTGCGGATTTCAGATGAATCTTCAATTGTGGCTATATCTACTCCTAGCTGCTCAGAGATACATTCGTAAATAGCTGTTTTTGAGTGGATACGGGTAAGCAATTCAAGATGTTCCAGGCAGTAATTATAATTTTTATGTGTGACTTTCCCGCATTT
>JBNKYI010000010.1:0-18112 GCA_050300815.1 Fibrobacterales bacterium | reverse complement strand
GATCTCGGCTGTGATGAACGGTGCGGATACGGTTGTATCTCTGGGTGAACGTTTGCTGGGTCGTACGCTGCAGCAAGATATCGCGAACCAAACCACAGGCGAGAAAATTGCCGAAGTTGGTCAAATCGTTGACGAAGAACTTGCTGAAGCACTTAAAGAACGCGGGCTCGGCACTCCAGCGACCCGAGCCGCCATCATCGAAAAATTAATCACTGATAAATACCTTATCCGTGAAGGCAAAGAGCTTATGCCTACCCGCAAAGCTCAAGATTTAATGAATTTGATTACCGCCATGGAAATTGAAGATCTCAGTAGTCCTGAATTAACAGGCAACTGGGAAAACAAATTATCCCAAGTTGAAAAGGGAAAAATTTCTAAAGAACAGTTTATGAATGAGATCAAAGATCTCTCTGTTAAAATTGTTAAACAAATTAAAAACTTTGATGAAGATGCCCATAAAAGTCCGGCTTCATTTGGGCCCATTGAAGGGAAGAGTTTCTTTGAATACCCCAATCATTATAGTTCTGAAGACGGCGAAATACGCATTCGCAAAATTCTCGGTGGCCGCACCATGAGCAGCGAAGAAATTGTCACCTTGTTAACGGATAAGTTTATTGGCCCTCTCGAAGGATTCATCAGTAAAAAAGGCATTCCCTTTGCGGCCTCTATCGAGCTCAAAGACAATAAAGTGGGCTTCGTTTTTGACAATCCCGAAGACGATGAACAAATGGATTTTTCTGAAAGCACGCCTATTGGCAACTCGTTTATAGACAATTCACCGGTGTATGAAACTCCCACGGCTTACATCTCTCAGTCTTCTGTAAATAAAGAAAAAACTGGGCTTCGCTTAAACAAATCCATTTTGGGTAAAACCATTGGGGTTGAAGATGCTAAAAAATTAATTGCTGGTGAAAAGACCGATTTGATCAAAGGCTTTAGAAGTTCTAAGACCAAACGTCTTTTTGATGCCTTTTTACAACTCGATAAAAAAGGAAAAATGTCTTTTAGCTTTCCTCCTCGTGAGTTTAAAGGCCGCGGGAAGGTGAAGGCAAAGAGTGAAGAATAAACTCTAAACACTCTTTATTCAAAAATAAAACAATCAAGATTGGGGAGCATTTTGATTAAATTAGGTTTGTCTTTTAAATGTGCAATTCTTTTTGCCGTCACAGTTTATTCTAATGAGAGAACACTTTTTCTAAGCGAAGAAGAACATCCCACCAATGACTATGTTAATCTTACCCTAGATTCAGAAGAAAAATCTCAGGAACTAATATTTAATCCCTGTTTGTATAAGGGCAACCTCTTGCTTTTTAAAGATCAAAAAGACATGGGGACATATTATTCTGTTGACACCATATTACACGCACAAAACAAACCTGTACTTTCCTCAACAATAGGTATGATAACTGGTAGTGTTTTCGGTTTAGGGTTTTATACCTACCGTGTATTACAAGGGGCTGACCTACTTGAAACATTAATATTGGGGCCTGCGATTTATCCCAACCTTGGATTGCTAATTGGAGGTTTTATAGGGAAAAGTTTAGGCAATAATAAATTCTTGATACAAAACAAGAATCTCACCGAAGAGCTTAATATTTGTTCCGATTTTATCGATATTCAAAAATACAGAACCCCACAAGAAAACACCTTACTTGAAGAGGAGTATCGCAAATCGATTAAAGGGCTTCATCAATTTTCTTTGAACATAGGAATCCTTGATTTTAATGGATTTACTTACAAGTACCTTCATACTCCAACATACTCTAATGGATATTATAGTTTTTACGTAATGGGTCAATACAATGTTTTTCGAGAAACCTATAAGCCTAGTCATTGGGGGATCTATGTTGGATTGAGCCCTCTTCCATTAAAGTTTTTTGACAATAGAAGAAAAGGACGTTTTAGAATATCCTCTAGTATTGGATTAGGAATTTTAAATATTGTCGAAGAGGACACTTTTGTCTCTATGGACATTTCAGTGCAGCTGGCTTACCATACACTTTATGGAATAGGCTACTTTATTGAAATTCAAGGTCTATTACCAGCCTTAAGATTCGGCTTAGAATTTTAAAAATTCTAATCGACCTTAGCCTCTGCTAAGCGCTCGGCCAAAATCGCCAGTTCGCTTTTTTGCAAAGCATCATTCACCTCAAATTTTTTAAGCATCGATAAAAGATCTTCAACTTCTGCATATTGTTTTTGACTCTCATACTCTACCGCAATATTCAATAGCCCTTGAACGCCTTCTGCGCTACCAAGCGCCGCCGCTTTCACGTACGCCTCTTTAGCTCGGTCCCACCATTTGAGATCAAAGGCGATGTTTCCTAAAAAGACCGCAGCATCACTCATCGCAGAATCTATCTGCAATGCCTTTTGTAGATATTCCATCGCAAGAAATTCTTGTTTTTGTTCAACCATCACATCTGCAAGTTTATAATAGACTTCGCTTTTTTGAGGGTCTGCAGCTAGACCTTCGCGATAAACCGCTGCGGCCTCGGCATAACGTTTGTCTAAACGATAAAGGTCGCCGATATAAAAAAGAAAATCCGTTTCTTTAGGATTCTTTTGATAAGCCGAACGAATCAGTTTTACCGCCTGATCAATTTCTTTTAAGCTCACGTGAACTTCGGCGAGTTGATAAGCAATGCTGAGATCTGAGGGTTCTAAAAGCAGCGCCTTTTCTAAGGCTTTTTGTGCTCCAACAAGGTCTCCCGTTCGATTATACGCCTCTGCTAAATAAAGCCAAGATGCACTATTCTTCTCATCAATCGCCAAACCGCGATGGTAGGTTGCAATGGCTTCTCCATACTGCCCTAAGCGAAACAATACCGCTCCCAAATTAAATAAGGTGGCCGAATTGCGCCCTTCACCCACGTCAGCAGAGCGACGATAAGCGGCAGCAGCCTTAGGTAAGTCTCCTGTTAAAAAGTAAGCGTTGCCAATATTTAGCATCAGCCCCGCTTCATCCCCCCCCTGCTTCAAGATCTTTCTATACAAGATAATCGCTTGCTGATAAGAACCCTTTTGGTAATAGCCATTCGCCCTTTGCCAAAGAAGATCTAAGCCCTTATCTGCCCAAGTTTGCGCACCTCCCCACAAGCTTATAAGAAACAAAACCTGTAAAATTTTTCTCAACATTTGTTTCATATCAATCCTTATATCTGACTTCAATGGGTTGTTCTACGCCACAAAAATCTACGGGCTGCCCGCCGAGCATCGCAGGGGAAAAGTTCGACTGCGACAAGGCCTGACGACCTGCTTGGCCCAATCCCATTCCCGCAGGACGCTCTTCTAAAATGCGAATGTTATAAACCTCACCCCGTGCATTCACGCAAAAGCTCAACACGACTACGGCATCCATTTCTTGTTCTCTTATCCCTTCGGGCAGCTTAAAATCTAATCCCCCATTGAGATTAGGACGCTCGTCGACATCGCCTTGAAAACCGCCATTTCCCCGTTGCGTATTGACTAAATCTGAAGGTAGACTCACCCCCCCCGGCCCTGCGACACCTAAGTCCATTGCAAAGCGGGGGCCCGATTTCACATTGCGATTTTGTCGTTTCGATCGTTTGGGTCTTTTCTTTGTTTTCGGTTTTTCTTCGGGTGGCTTTTCAAGCTTAGATCTAACGAGTTGAACGGCAGTCTTAGAAGGTTTATTTCTTCGATTCCAATCTCCACGCACCCACAAATTCAACGCCGGAATAGAAACAATCAGCAATCCGCTCAAAATCAGAGCCACAATCATTAAAAGAGCTTTGCGCAAAACATCTCCTTAATCAGCCAATGCCGCAATCGACACTTTCTTGCTGCCCGCTAAGTTTGCCGCATCGAGTACCTGAACCATCAAACCCGTATTTGAATCTTTGTCTGCCACAAGCACCACTTCTCGGTCGGGGTTTTGAGCCAACATCTGCTTCAACAAATCCTGCAAGCCTCCCTGATCGACCTGACGTTCGTTTACGTGTATCGTCCCTTCGCGAGTAATCGCGATCATGATATTTTCTTTTTGCACTTCAGATGCCGACTGAGCTTGTGGTTTGGTAACTTCAACCCCAGTCTCTTTGGTAAAAGTCGATGTGACTATAAAAAAAATCAAAAGGATAAACACCATATCCATCATCGGCGAAATATCAATGCTCGCAGCCGAACGCCTTTTGACCGTGTCTCCGAATAAATCCATAATTACCTCTTTTTCATTTCTTCGAGGGCAAAAAGACAAAGTCTTTTCAGTTGATGTTTGACATAAAAAATTCGATCTTCAATGCGATGTTTGAACAACAATACCGGAAAGGCTATGACCAATCCGGATTGGGTCGTAATCAAAGCCTCAGAAATACCATCAGCCAACAATACCGGGTTTGAATTTCCATAAAGAGTGATCGTTTCAAAGGTCATCACCATGCCCTGCACCGTACCGAGCAACCCCAGCAAAGGGGCTGCCGCTGCGAATACCGAAACCAAATAAAGACCACTGTCGAGCTCTCGCTCGGCCTTCTTTAAAAGCCTTTGCACGTTGTGAATTCGCTCTGCAGAATTAAGATCTTTGAGGTCGAGTATTTTCTTAAGAACATCTCGAACGATTCCTCCGCTTCTTTGCGGAAGCACACTCTGGGGATCTTGCAACCGACGCACAAACAAAGATTCTAACTCATCAAAATTTTTGCGGTAAAAATCCCATTTCATCAAGCTGAGAGAATTTAACATCAAATAAATCGCCACAGCTCCTACTCCAAAGATTGGCCATAAAACCCATCCGCCATTGCGCAGCGACTCGTATAAGGCATCGAAGAACATATTCTACCTACTCTGCTCGCCACACTCGATTGAGCACTTCGAGAATAGACTCGTTGATCTTTGAAATGACAACCTCAAGACGCTCGCTTAAGAAGCCGTGAATCAACAAAATGGGGATCGCAATAATTAAACCCGTCTGTGTTGTAATCAAAGCCTCAGAGATCCCACCCGCCAAAATGCGAGCGTCATTGGTACCCACATCTGTGATCACCTTAAAAAGAGTGATCATCCCGCTGACGGTTCCCAAAAGGCCCATTAGGGGAGCTGCCGCACCAAGGGCTGAAATTAACGAAAGTCGTTTTTCGAGATTCGGTATTTCTTGCAAGAGCACTTGTCGCACCAATTGTTCGGCGTCTTCGCGCTGAAGATGACGATTTTCAAGCAACACCTTAACCCCTTTGCTCAATCCCATAGGATTTAAATTGCACCAATCCAGCGCGCCGTTAAAATCACCTTGTGCGACAAGAGGCAACAATTCTTTTTGTGCTTTATCAACCTTTGCTCCGCGATTTAAATATTTAAACAAACGTTCAGCTGCAAAAAATAAAGCCAACAATGCAGTCAACACCAAGGGATACATCACTAATCCGCCTTTGTTAAACCACTCTTTTGCCCTTTGCGAAAAAGACTTTTCTTCGGCTTTTAATATTCCCACACCAATTTTTCCGTTTTGCAAAAGATCCATTAGCACTGGTACAGACTCTGCATTCGATTGGGCGCCTGTAATCATTGTTTTCAATTGTTCGACATAGTCTTTCGTCAAATCATTCTTCCAGGCGTATTTGCGGCCTTGCAAAGAACCCGTATGAAACAGAACTTGAGCTACATCTTGCATCTTGTCCACTTCAGCTAAAAAGAGTGTTCCCAAACGAAGGCTCCATACCGTTCGTTCAACCCCATCTTCAAAAACTGACGAACGCGTCTGTAACTCTCCATTTTGCGTTAAAGCAATACGCCCCGTCTGATCTTTAAAGTATCGATTGAGCACATCACCCACAGCCGGATTTTCATTCTCCATTTCAGTTTGAAGGTCATTATAAAGCACCACGCGCTGAGTGAGGCCCACCGGAAAGTCTGCGCCTATTTCTGCCGCTTCGCTCTCTAACTCTTGTTTAAGAACAAGCTGAAAGCACAAAAATTTAGAACGCGCTTCTTGTAGCCGACTCTCTCGCTCATCGGCAAATTGACGGGTGGTTAGCACTTCTTCTTGTTTACGCGAAAGATCGCCCGCCAAGCGAGAGTATTGACCCTCAAATTGTCGCGATCGGTCTTCGAGAAGTTTAAGATCGGCCTGTTGACCATAACGCGCATTCCAACGAGTTGCTTCTATTTTTTCCAAAGAATCTAATTTGTGTAATCTCAGTCCCTCAAGGGCCTTAACTTCTCTTTGCAAATCTAAAAGTTCGGAATCTACTTCGGCTCTGACATCTCGGGGCAAAAGAGCAAAAGCAAACACCATTAAAAAACTCAATTTATTGATTTGAAATTTAAACATTGTTCTTTTCATTATTTCCCTCCCATCACACTAAAACTTAATGGTAAGCTAACGAGTTGAGGGGGTTTCTTTGACGTTTTTACAGCGATTGCTTCGCGCACTTTTTCTCTTTCGTCAAAGTTCAACTCTTCATACATCTTGTATCCTTCTTTAGTTTTGCGCAAAATACCATAGCTTTTTTCTTGATCATCAACATACACGAGATACATTCCCCCAATGCGCAACATTTTGGCATTAACCAAAGTGCCATCATTGCGATTATAAGGACGTTCTTGATAAGCAATTTCGTCTCCAAAGCGTTTTTCTTCGCCAACAATTGCCTTGAGACGTCCAAACCCCTCTTCTAAAGACGCACTTTCGGCATCAAGATCTCGGCGCAAAGACACGACGCGCTCTCGTCTTTTATCGAGATCCCAAGGCAAGCCTTCTTGAATAACTTGTTCAAGTTGGCGACAACTCTCTGAGAGTTTTTCTTTCAACTGTTTTCGTTGAGCATCTATTGCCGCAATGCCCGCATCCGCATTATTTTGTCGATACACTTCTCGACGGGCTTGGGCTTCTAGGTCTTGCATTTTATTCTGCAACTCTGCAATATCTTTTTTCTTTGTTTCTATTTCTGCATCCATGCGTTTTACCAAAATCTGAAAGCGCTCTGTCTCGACTTGAGTCATTGAATCGGCGATATTAATTTTGCGATCGACATTGGCGATTTCAACTTTGAGATCTTTAATCTTTTCTCTGAGTTCTTCTTTATCCACTTTATCCGCCCAAGTCATTGACGTCATAGACAGCATAGCTAGGCTCCACAAAATGATTTTATTCGACATATTTTACCTCAATTACTTTTTACAAATTTCGTCTTGGGGGTTTAGTTCACAATAATTGTTATTGCGTTTCCCACACAATATTTCTGAATGAATATCGGGTTGCTGACAATACAAATGCAAAACCCATCCACAAGTGGGTCCTCGCCATTCATTATCTAAGCAGTAAGATTTAGCCATATCATAACACCGATTATCAACTCCGCCTGTTTGACAATCATCTATGTATTGATTACAAAATTCACTCTCAAAACCCTTTTCGATACAGGTGTATTCTTCTGCCCATTTTTGTGCCTCTTCAACCTCTTCAGTTGAGATAACAATTGCAGAATCGTTTACGCCCTCGTCACTCAAATATTTAAACGCGACTTGACCTAAAGGATAAATCGAATCAAAGGCCTCACTCACTGTTTGCCCATTGTTCATTCCATCATAGGCCAGCATTTCAAAACACGAAATATATGATTTAAACTCTACAAATAAATCGGGATGATCAAACTGATATTGACGGTCATTGTAATGGGTCAAACGACAATATTCAAAACGATAATCACGGCAATTGGCCAGATCCCAATCTTGATCTGCACACCAAGCGGCGTGTGCTTCAGTGATGTGATAAGATTTCACATTAGAGGGAATACGTATATATACGACAAACGAGTCAACTAACATGCCACTAAAAAAGCCATTCCCCCCTTCGATAAAATCGGCCTTTTTAACCTTTGAATTTGACTCTTCTAAAATAGTCGTATTCACATAGCGTTCATAGTTTTCATCTGTTGCATAGAAATAGATGATATTGCGCCCCGAATGAAACCAAGTATTGACTACGGGTATAGAATCTACGATATCAAACTTCTCATTTCGAAATCTCGAATAGTAGATCAGACGTCTAATGCGCGAAGGGTAATAATAGTTTTTAGGTCCCAACTCCATAAACTGTTCTGCAATCTCGTCAAATCGATTTCTGGGCATAAATCCATTGCTATCTAGTCTTTGGGTGATGAGTATTCCGCCCACATCATCTGAAGCTCTCATTTTGTAATAGTGAGACTTCGTATTTAACGCGCCATCGAGATAAGCCACAGTATCTCCCTCAGTATACTGAACCAACTCTTCGTATTCAGTCAATAGACTATCAAGCTCTTTCATTATTTGAGGGCCCTTTGTCTTATACCAATCTTCCAAAGCCGCACTATCTTCAGCAATAGGAAGCAATTCAGGCAAATATTTTTCTGTAAAAAACATGGCGACCGTGTCAGGCAGAGAATTGAAAAGCCCCAAAATCCCCTCTTGATTACCCGCTCCGAGATTTTGACTCAAAGCCATCGAATTGACCCAAGCCAAGGTATCCATTTGAGCAAAAGTTGGGATCGTTGTTGATCCTCTCACCTCAGATCTCACTGCAGAACCCGCACTATCCCACCAAAAAACACCCTCGAGAGTATAAGCTTCGCTCGCCTGACCCACTTTGGCATCGGGGCCGAGAAAGCACATCGGATCGCCGGGTTTAGGGCTCAATTCAATCGTCTCCGTTCCACTCCCGAAATTGCCCCTTATGGTCACCATTGCAGAATCAAAAAATGCAAATGCCGACGTGTAAGTTTCATCTAAAGAATAAAGACGTTCAAAACAGACTTGATTGAGTGGACGGCCTGCGACGATATATGCTTCAACCGTGATTCCCCGATCGATTTCTTTTTCTTCGGGTCGGTAGCTCCAAGGACCTTGCAAACAAGCCGTTAACGAAAGGCTAATCAGACAGAGGATTAATACGAAATTTCTTTTCACGATCACTCCCTAGAAATAAAACTGATAACTCAGCAACATTGGAAAAAAAGGAAACTGAGTAATAGATTGTCGGCTCGGTGGATTGTCGCTATTGTCGTAAGCATAGCTGAAAACGTTTTCGTGATTTGTTGCGTTGAGGATTGTCCAACTGAAATTCCAATCATTTTCGACACCCCAGTCGACTACTTTCACATCAAATCGAAAGTAGTCGGGATATCTCGATGCATTTCGCCCTCCTTGAGGTGTAGAAATATTTCCTGGATAAATCGGATTAGGCCCTCCTGACTCAACGTTGCCTTCGTTTTGATCAATCAGGTGCGAAGGTTTATAACCCGTCACCTCAGAATAGGGCAATCCCGAAGAATATTTCACGGCAATGGAGCTTCTGAAATAGGGTTTATTCGGACGAATCAACCACGCATTTTCTTTAGGATCTCGCCAATTAATTGACATATCTAGCTTAAAGGCATGAGGCATATCCCATTTCGCCGGCACAACGAGACCCGATTCTTTGAGAATAGAATAACTGTAACTGTAACTCACACCCCCTGTAACGACGCCCTCTTTGCGGCGCAAAGAAACTTCAGCTCCCAAGCTATAACCTTCTCCCCTAAATAATAAATCACCCAGCGTGCTGTTGGGATCTGTGCGAATACTGTCGGGTTTTTCATCGGGAGCAAATACGATCAGATTATTGAGTGTTTTATAATACCCCTCTGTAATCCACTCCCAATTTTTATTGATTTCAGTAGAATAACCCAGTGAAAAAAGCAGGCTGCTCGTCGGAGGGATCTCTTGATAGGTGCCTTTCTTTGAGGGAAAATAAAATTCATTAATCGTCTCAAAATCGCCAAAGAGAATGCTGTTAACGAATTGATAATATTGACCGACATGAAAATCAATTTTATCGGTTTTGTTCAATTGATAACGGGCACTAAAGCGAGGTTCAAAATAAACCTTATTGAGAGAAGAAATATGGTCTATTCTCAGACCGCTTTTAAATTGAAAGTCGTTGTAATCTAATACCTGTTCGACGAAAGGACTTGACAAAAAGAACGTAATATCATCGACATTATCTACCCCTGCGATAATCGAATTGTTTCTAAAACGAGTAAATAGGTATTGCTCTTCGAGACCCATTCGCCAAATTTGGTTCTCTTTCCCCCGATACTCGCCCAATGTTTTAACGGTATGTGAAGAAATGATATTTTCAAAGGATTGAATATTCTCAAATTCGAAATGCTGGTCAAAAAGGCTATAAGCATAACTCGCAGAAAAGCGCCAGTCTTCAGAATAATCGAAGAAGTAATTGACAGGCAAAACCGTATTGCCCCAATCCACAGATATCGGTGTGAAGATCAACTTGTCCATTCCCCCGTAATAGCTCACCGAAAATTTGTGTTTATCGTTAATTTTCTGATACCAACTGCCCTGCAAATCGTAAAAGCGATAGTCAAAATCAATGTCTGTCAAACCGGCTTTGCGCATTGCCCACAATACTTCTTTGAGATAAGTGGCCCGCGCCGAAAAGTTTAAACGGGTCTGTGCCTTTGAACCTTCGAGATTTAAGGTCGAGGCAAAGGTCGATATCAATCCCGACCCTTTCCAAAAAAGCGTATCGCCTTCATCTCCACCTGGGCGAGAGTGAATATCAACCACCGAACTCAAACGGTTGCCAAACTCAGGGCTAAATCCACCCTTATAAAACTCGACGCGATCAACACCTTCGACAAGAAAGGTCGAAAATAGACCGAAAAAATGCACAGGAGAATAAACCACCCCATTATCAAAAAGAAAAAGGTTTTGATCGGCTCCCCCACCGCGCACATAGATCTTAGATGAAAAATCTGAAGAGGCCACCACTCCAGGCAAGGCTTGAATGGCTTTAACCACATCCGCCTCGGCCAGCCCGGGCATGCGTTTGATGTTTTTCGCCGACACCGTCGACTGCCCGAGACTGCGCTTGGGTCGCTTTTTTACCGTTACCACAAGTTTTCGCAAACGGGTCTGTTGATCAAACTCTCGCTGCTCTTCAGGAAACTGTTTTTCAAGAACATCTTGATCTTCTTCAAGAGCGGCAACTTCAGCTAAAGTCCGTTTTTCTTCGTCGCTAAGAAAAGAAGAAAAAACTTCGAGTTGGTTGTCATTAAGTAATTCAGCCTTAATCAAAGAGTCTTTTCCCTCGCGCTCAATGAGATAACATTGTTCTGTTAAGCCATCTCGCACACAGAGATTCCAATTTTGATCTTCGGTTAAGGGAATTTGAAAAGACTCGCCGAATAGCGCCTGAGCGCGCTCTCCGTTTTCGAGAACTTCAACTTCAATAGAGTCTGATCGGGCAAATGTTGTATCTCGCAAAACCCCAGTCAGCACAGGCGTCGTAAATGCGACTTGGGCAAATCCCCAAATGAGTATAAATCTTCGTATTTTCATTGTGTCCAAATATTAGCTCTTAAAAAATGAATGGCTTCGCTAAACGGATATTCGGAAATATTGTTCGGATCAAGCGTCTTCTTCGCCGTATGAAATTCACAAAGACCTCCCTCTGAGTTTCGCTCTGCATCAAGTCTGCCAAAAGCATTTGATTTTGCCAATAGAAACCCTAATCCCTCAGACCTTTTGTTAAATTTTGCGCGATTTACCTCGACGATAACTTACAGCTCGGACGGACTATGCCAAAAAGAACTGATATCCAATCCATTCTCATTCTAGGGAGCGGCCCCATTGTCATTGGACAAGCTTGTGAATTCGATTATTCGGGAACACAAGCCTGTAAAGCGTTGCGCGAAGAGGGCTACCGGATTATTCTGGTCAACTCAAATCCCGCCACAATCATGACCGACCCAGAGACGGCGGATGCAGTCTACATTGAGCCTCTTGATCCCGAACTGATCGCCAAAGTGATCGCCAAAGAGCGTCCCGATGCGATTCTTCCCACATTGGGAGGGCAAACGGCTTTGAACTGCGCAATGGCACTGGCCAAATCGGGCGACCTTGAAAAATACGGCGTGCAAATGATCGGCGCCAATCCCGAATCGATTCACAAAGCCGAATCTCGCGATGAATTCAATAAGGCCATGGCCAAAATCGGTTTAGAGGTTTCTCGCTCTTTCGTTTGCCGCACGATCGAAGAAGGTCGCAAAGCTGCTGCAGAACTCGGCTTACCCGTTGTCATTCGCCCCGCCTTTACTCTCGGTGGCTCTGGTGGGGGATTCGCCTATACCCAAGAAGAATTTGAAGAAATTTGCCAACGCGGTCTTGACCTTTCTCCCGTAACTGAAATTCTTGTCGAAGAATCGATTGTCGGCTGGAAAGAATACGAGATGGAAGTGATGAGAGATAAAAAAGACAACTGCATCATCATTTGTTCCATCGAAAACTTAGACGCAATGGGCATTCACACAGGCGACTCAATCACAGTGGCTCCGATTCAGACCTTGACCGACAAAGAATACCAAATCATGCGCGATGCCTCTCTGGCAGTGTTAAGAGAAATTGGCGTAGAAACTGGGGGCTCAAACGTTCAGTTTGCCGTCGACCCTAAAACCGGACGAATGATTGTTATCGAAATGAATCCGCGCGTGTCTCGTTCATCGGCTCTGGCCTCTAAAGCCACCGGATTTCCCATTGCGAAAATTGCCGCTAAATTGGCAATCGGTTATACCCTCGACGAATTGCGCAACGACATCACCGAAGTCACCCCCGCTTGTTTCGAGCCGACCATCGACTATGTCGTCACCAAAATTCCTCGCTTCACCTTTGAAAAATTTCCGCAGGCAACCAATGTGCTCGGCACTCAAATGAAATCTGTGGGCGAAGCCATGGCCATTGGCCGCACCTTTAAAGAATCGCTACAAAAGGCCCTTCGTTCGATGGAGAATGGACGTCATGGTCTGGGCGCCGACGGAAAAGATTTCATTAAAGAAGAAGACATCGAAGCCCGTCTCGACATGAAGGCACCGCGCACAGATCGCCTCTTTTATGTCAAGGCCGCCTTTGAATACGGCTGGACCGTAGAAAAACTCTATGAAATTTCAGGCATTGATCCTTGGTATCTCAACCACATTAAGCAACTCGTTGAATTTGAAGCCGCAGAGCTCAAAGGCAAAAGTCTTGATGCCCTGAGCGCCGATACGCTTCGCAAGGCCAAAGAAATGGGATATTCTGATGTTCAAATCGGATTTCTGACGGGTTCAAAGGCAAAAGCCGTTTATGAAAAGCGCAAAGCACTCCGTCTATTGCCCGTATACAAGACCGTCGATACTTGCGCTGCCGAATTTGAAGCTCATACTCCCTATCACTACTCTTCATTTGACGAAGAAAACGAATCTGTTCGCAGCGACCGTAAAAAAGTGATTATTCTCGGTGGTGGCCCCAACCGTATTGGGCAAGGCATCGAGTTTGACTATTGCTGTGTGCACGCTTCTTACGCCTTGCAAGAAGAAGACTATGAAGCCATCATGGTTAACTCAAACCCCGAAACGGTATCTACAGATTACGACACCTCTGATAAGCTTTATTTTGAGCCGCTTACTCAAGAAGACGTATTGGCGATTATCGATCAAGAAAATCCCGATGGAATTATCTTGCAGTTCGGCGGACAAACGCCCTTGAAACTCGCAGAAGCTCTCGAAGAACACGGAGCTAAAATCATCGGCACCTCTCCCAAGTCGATCGCTCTGGCCGAAGACCGAGAGCTGTTTTCTAATTTGCTCAACGATCTTGAACTGAAACAACCCCCCAACGGTCTAGCCCGCAACCTTAATGAAGCTCTAACCGCCGCTAATAAAATTGGCTATCCCGTTTTGGTGCGCCCCTCTTTTGTGCTCGGCGGCCGCGCAATGATGATCGTCTATTCAGACGCAGAACTTTCTAAGTACATGACTGAAGCCGTTGAGGCCTCAGAAGACAAACCCGTACTCATCGACAAATTTCTGCAAGACGCCATCGAAGTTGATGTCGACTGCATTTCTGATGGCAAAACCACCGTGGTTGCGGGAATCATGCAGCACATTGAAGAAGCGGGTATTCACTCTGGAGACTCTGCCTGTGTGCTTCCTCCTTATGACCTCAAAGCCGAACTTATTGATGACCTCAAGGTGCAGGCTCGCAAGCTCGCTAAAGCCCTCGACGTCATCGGCCTAATGAATATTCAATTTGCGATACAAAGCGACACCATTTACATTCTCGAAGTCAACCCCCGCGCCAGTCGCACAGTGCCCTTTGTTTCTAAAGCCATCGGCGTGCCCCTGGCCAAACTTGCCACTAAAGTGATGATCGGAATGACTCTGCAAGAACTAGGTTTTACCGAAGAAATCACCCCCAAACACATCTCTGTCAAAGAGTCGGTCTTCCCCTTTGCCAAGTTTCAAGGAGTTGACACCGTACTTTCTCCTGAAATGAAATCGACAGGTGAAGTTATGGGAATCGACGAAGACTTCGGAATGGCCTTTGCCAAAGCTCAGTTAGGCGCAGGCTCTCGTCTGCCTCTTGAGGGAAGTGTGTTTATCTCGGTCAACACTAACGATAAGCCCAAAATAGCGCCCTTGGCCAAAGAGCTTGCCGAACTCGGTTACACCATCTTCGCCACCATGGGCACCGCAAATTATCTGCTTGAGCAGGGAATCAGCACCACCTTGGTTCACAAGGTCAGCTCGGGAAATCCCAATGTTGTCGACCTTCTCGAAAGCAAGCAAGTTCAGCTTTTGATTAACACCCCTGAAGGAAAATCCGCGCAGATTGACGATACCCAAATTCGCAAAGCCGCCGTAAGACGTCAAATCCCTTACACCACGACTATTGCTGCGGCAACTGCCGCAGTTAAAGCGATGAGCAGCCTGCGCAAAACCGATTATTCGGTAAATTCGATTCAGGATTACCACAAGAGTATGCAGTAAGTAAATTGGAAACATGATTCATCCCCGCCCCAACAAAATGAAATGGAAATGGCCCTTGCTATGGGTCATCGTCCTTTTCTGGCAGGGATGTTCCTGTTGCCTTTATCTCAATCACGTTTATAACACCCGTAAATATTACCACAAAGGTGAAGTCAGTCTCATCGCCCGTCGCGATAGTGTGCCTACAGATAGCTCAGCCTATAACGCCACCGAAAAGAAATATTGGGATAAGGTCATTCACACGGGCAGTCTGGTGCTTGATCGTTGGCCCGATGAAAAATCATACAAGCCCGAAGTTCTCTGGCGCATGGGAGACGCCTACTTCTATTCTGCGGTCTATGATAAAGCGCTTACGAAATACAATGAATACGAACGTTATTTCCCCAGTGACAAAGAACTGCCCCGCGTGCAATATCAGCGTCTGCGTACACTCGTCAAGATGCAGGAATTCAATTTGGCCCTCAGCGCCGGCGAAGAATTGCTCGTCCAACAACCCGATCATCCTTTTCGCACTGACATTGAAGATCTACTCGCCCTCTCTTATCAAAATTCTAACCGCCCCCAAGAGGCGATTGCCGCTTTGCGGTCAATTCTAAGCAATCCCAATGCCGATCCTATCAGCAAAGCAAATGCTCACTTTCGCTTAGGGGATATTTACTTCGCCCTTCCCGATTATCCCAAAGCCATTGTTCACTACAGTGATTCCCTCTTAATTTATTTGCACCCCCTTCGCCAATACAAAGCTCGGATTCGCCAAATCGAATCTTACTTTGCGTTAGAAGAGAGGCAAAACGCCCTTCCTCTTATTGAGACGACGTTGAAAGATCCTCAATTTGCAGAACATCAATGGACGCTTAATGTGTTGAGAGGACTGGTTTGGTTAAATTCCCCACAATTTCTCGAGGGTGAAAAATTGCTCGACTCACTGTCAATGGTTAGATCAGAGGTCGATTCAGCTTCTTTTAACCAATTCACTATTGCCCAACACCGAGATTCGGTGCGTGGAGATTATCAAGGGGCCATAGAAGCATACACCGCGGCTAAGACCTTACGTCCTTATTCTGTTTGGGGCAAACTCGCCGATGAAAGAATCCTTAAATTACGGCAATTTATGCGATATAGCGAGCAACCAGACGACTCTCTTACACCTTCTCAACGCTTTCAATTTGCCGAAATATGGTATGCCGAACGCCGACAGTCTGATAGTGCCCTCGCTCAAATTGACGCGATTCTCGCCGATTCATCTGCAGATTCTGTGGCGCATCTCAGAGCCCTTTACACCCGAGCCTACTTGCTCGAAACAGCCAAGGCAGACACCTCTAAAGCGCAAGAAATCTATCACCAAATCATAGAACAGCACCCACAAACAGAATACGCCCGACAATCGCGTCGAAACTTGGGCATGCAAGTCAACTGGCAATCTCAAGAAGATATTGCCCAAACCGAATATGCACAAGTGGAATCTCTTTATTACAGTCTAGATAGCCTCGCTTTTTCTCAACCCGTCCAATACGATTCCTTATTTCCCCTCGTCCTCATCCGCTTTGATTCTCTTGCCCATAAATGGGAGGGCACCTCTGTCGCTCCTCAATCTCTTTTCTTTAAAGCTTGGATCTATGAATACGAAGTGGGCAATCTCGATTCAGCCCGCGCAATTTACGCCCAAGTGCAAGAGCGCTATCCCGAAAGCCCTTGGGGAATTCAATCTATCGAGAAACTAACGGCCCAGATCAATGAGCATGAACAAGAGAGCCCTGATATCACCGTTGAAAAGAAAACACTCATTGACATGGAAAAGGCCAACGCCGTTCGCATCAAGCGCCGAGAAGAGTGGAATAAAAAATTAGAAGCTCAAAAGCCAAATGCAGAGGAACTCCTTTGGGACTACAACAAAATGTACGACTTCTAAGCACTTTCTTGCTTTGCGCAAGTGTTTGCCTTTGGGTCAGCTGTGGGGCTTTTCCTCATCGTCCAGGCTATGACCGCGCCTTGGGCGCCTATCCCGATCAAACCCCTAACACCACTGTCAAAGGTCATTGGGAAGGCAACGTTTCTTATTATGGAAAAGGCTTTCACGGAAAAAAAACTGCGAATGGAGAGCGCTTTGATCAGATGGCCAAGACCTGTGCTCATCGCACCCTTCCCTTTGGCACCTTACTTAAAATTACTTTGAAAAAAACAGGCAAATCGGTGGTGGTAAGAGTCAACGATCGAGGGCCTTATAAAGACAACCGCTTGGTTGATCTCAGCTATGGCGCTGCTAAAGAAATTGGTTTAGACCTTGTTGGGGTCGGTCAAGCGACTATAGAAACCGTCCACTGATTTTATCCGCTGCTTACACAGTTGCGCCCTTTAGCCTTCGCTTGATAAAGTTTTTCATCGGCCTTGTGCATTAACTCTTCGGCGCTTCTTTCACTTTGCAAAACCACAACTCCTGTCGATATAGAAATCTTGACGCTTCCCTTTTCGACATTCAATTCAAAACTTTCTACAGACTCTCTTAAGCGCTCAGCCGCTTCAAGAGCCCCTCCTAAGTTGCTATGAGGAAATATGGCCAAAAATTCATCACCCCCTATGCGACCCACTACATCAAAATCTCGAAACAACTGGTCGGCGAGATGTGCCACACTGCGAATCACGCAGTCTCCCACCCCATGACCATAGGTGTCGTTAACCTCTTTAAAATGATCGAGATCAAACATCAAAATCGAAACCTCATAACCGTAACGTTGAGACTTTTTTATTTCTTCAGCCAAGGATTTTAAAATAGCTCGACGATTAAAAAGCCCCGTCAATTCATCCTTAAGTGCGAGTTCATTCAGACGAAATCGATGAATTTCTAAACTCGCCATCATTCGGTTAAAAGAATGTCCTAATGCCCCGATCTCATCATCGCTTTCGATCTGAATTCTTTCGTTGAGAGATTCTGTTTGATTGATATGCTCTGTAAATTCTTGCAAACGTCGCAGCGGAGCAATAACCCCTTTATCTAAAAAATGCATTAGAAGAAGAAGGCCCAACAATAAAAAACCACCGATAAAAACCGTAACCCAAATTAGAATTTGACGACCCTGTATCAGAATATCCGCATAACCAACCCCCTTAACACTGGCTACTACTTGAGCATTCAAGCCCCACAACATTCCCTCGGTATACACCGAATCTCCTCTAACCCAAGGTGCATCATTCGAAGAAAGCTCACTTGGCTCGAGTTCAAAATTAGACTGAGAAAGGCGATGAATATCTGCCTGACGAAGAGAGTCAATGCGGCGATAAACCAGTAAATAGCCCGCATGGATTAAATCATCATG
>JBNKYI010000009.1:0-18181 GCA_050300815.1 Fibrobacterales bacterium | reverse complement strand
CACTTGTGCATGAGGGAAGGGGCAAAAATCGCCAGTAAAAACCTTACCAGCAACAAGGCCCGCAAAGTGAGCCATGTCGACCATGAGAACAGCGCCCACTTTGTCGGCGATTTCGCGCATGCGTTTGAAATTAATTTTGCGGGGATAGGCCGAATAGCCGGCAATAAGAATTAGAGGTCTGACTTCTTCAGCCATCTTTTCGATTTGATCGTAATCAAGCAAATAGTTTTCTTCGGATACCTTATAAGAATAAGAGTGAAACATTTTGCCAGAAACATTGTGGCGATATCCGTGAGTTAAGTGGCCACCGCAGGCGAGGTCGAGTCCCATAATGCGTTGGTTACCGAGTTTGGTACGAATGGCTTCCCACTCTTCGTCTGTCAATTTATCAGGCGTTTTTTGGCCTAGCTCTTCGAGAGCGGGCATTTGAACGCGAGCTTGCAAAATTCCCCAGAAAGCGACCATGTTGGCATCGGCACCAGAATGCGGTTGAACAAAGGCGTGTTCGGCGCCAAAAAGTTTCTTTGCCTCGTCGCAGGCTAAGGCCTCAATTTCATCGACATTGTCGCAGCCTTCGTAAAAACGATTGAAAGCGAAACCTTCAGCGTATTTGTCGGTCAGCCAGTTTCCCATAGCGAGCTGAGTCTGCAAGCTAGAGTAGTTTTCAGAGGCGATGAGTTTGAGGTAGCTGCGCTGGTCGGCCAACTCTTTCACGATGGAGCGAGCCACGGCGGGTTGAGTTTTAGACACACTGGTCAGTGAAGCGAGCAATGCGAGCATTTCGGGATTGATCTGATCGACCGATTTTTGTTGTAAATAATTGGTTAAAGCGTTTGACATGGTTTGTCCTTGTTCCTTTTACAGAAGGCCCAGGCACGCGACCTTCGTCATTCACTTCCCGGTGGTAGTCTCCACCCACGGCGCCAGTCGTGATGGTCGCTCAAAAATAGAAAACTCCTCTAAGGCTTAGCCAAAGGAAGGGGTAAAAATTCTAAACAGGCCCCTGATCGTGGTGATTTTGTGGTGATTCCGTGGGGATATTACGGTGATGTTTTTGCAATTCTTTTTTGTCAATGAGAGTCTTTTCCACATTAGTGTTTTACAAAACTGTTTAAATGAGGTGTTAAGAATCGAAAAAAGGCCTGTTGTAGAAAAGAATGAATTGGCCTGTAATTTGCTTTTTGAACAAGGTGAGAAGAGAGGTATTTCATGGATTTAGATGAATATCCATCTCCGGGCTTCTACGACGAATTGGTTTTAGAAAACGGGGAACCCCGCGAAAGCTCAAAGCTTTTATTTGAAACGGTTGATTTTTTGGGCATCGAAACCCTTTTAATGCGACAGAAAGCGGCTGAGCGCGGAATGCGCAGCATGGGAATTACCTTTAGGGTTTACGGAGAAACGACAGACCTTGAACGCACAATTCCCTTTGATATTCTGCCTAGAATCATGCCTGGTGCAGAATGGGATAATGTGGATAAAGGGCTCAAACAAAGAATTAGAGCACTCAACGCCTTTATTCACGACGTATATAATGGTCAAGAAATCTTTAAACAAAAGGTCTTGCCCGAATGGATTTTAAGTGAATCTAAGGGTTATCTGCCACAGTGTAAAGGAATCGAACCGCCGGGTAAAATTTGGGCCCATGTCTGCGGAACGGATTTGGTCAGAGACGATAAAGGAAAAATATATGTGCTCGAAGACAACCTGAGAGTTCCTTCAGGAGCCTCATATGTTTTGCTTAACCGCGAATTGATGAAACGTAACTTTCCTGAGGTCTTTCGACGCAGTCGAGTGAGACCTGTGATGGATTATCCCTTGCACTTTAAGCAGGTGTTACATTCTTTAATGCCCCATCTTGAAAAACCGTCTGTCGCTGTACTTACTCCAGGAATTTATAACTCCGCTTATTTTGAACATTCATTTTTGGCGCAAAAACTTGGCGCTTATCTGGTTGAAGGGCGCGATTTGGTTTACGATGGTAAATATTTGTGCATGCGTACAACAAGAGGACTCAAACGAATTGATATCTTATATCGACGGGTTGATGATCAATTTTTAGACCCCGAGGTCTTTCGCCCTGATTCTATTTTGGGTTGCCCCGGGATAATGAAGGCGTGGCTTAAAGGAACTTTGGCAATTGCAAATGCTCCGGGAACAGGAGTGGCTGATGACAAGGTTGTCTATTCGTTTGTCCCTGATATGATTAGATATTATTTGCAAGAAGAACCTATCTTAGCTAATGTTCCTACGCAACTCTGTCGCGAACCTGAGCAATTGCAATATACTCTAGATCATTTGAGCGAACTCGTAGTTAAACCAGCAAATGAGTCTGGAGGCTATGGGATGATCGTCGGACCCATGGCGACAAAAGAAGAACGAGAAAAATTCGCTCAAGTGCTCAAAGAAAACCCCAGCAATTATATTGCTCAACCCACACTTTCTTTGTCAACAACGCCAACTCTCATTGAGGGCGAACTTGAACCTCGACACATTGATCTGCGCCCTTTTGTGCTCATGGGGCAAGGCAAAATATCTGTTTTGCCTGGGGGATTGACACGAGTCGCTCTGCGCAAGGGCTCATTAGTAGTGAATTCTTCACAAGGTGGAGGAACAAAAGACACTTGGATTGTGGATTGAGGGAAAATATGCTAAGTCGAGTTGCCGAGAATTTTTATTGGATGGGACGTTATATAGAGAGGGCTTGCAATACAGCAAGGTTTTTAGAAGTAAATTATAACCTCAGTTTAGACTTAGACTCTCAATATGTGCAATGGGAGCCTTTGGTGCACATAACAGGAGACTATGAATACTTTCTTGAAAAGGTCGGTGATTTTTCAGAAGAAAAAGTAATGGACTTTTTGGTACACGATCAAAGCTATTGGAATTCGGTGATCAGTGGAGTTCGAATGGCGAGAGAAAATGCTCAAAGTATCCGCGAATTTTTGCCCTCTGAATTTTACGAAGTAATCAATGACGCTTATGCCTATTTGAATAGAGTATCGGGTGTGGGCGAAATAACAGTTGATCGGGCGTATGCCGCTTGTCAACGAATCAAGACAATGGGGATGAATCTCGTCGGTATCGGAGAAGATCTCTCTTGGCATGGTGAAGGTTTTCACTTTTATCAAATAGGTAAATGGCTTGAACGAGCCGACAAGGTGTCGAGAATTTTACACGCAAAATACTTTTATCTCTTGCCAAGCACCCGCGAAGTGGGTTCAGCAGTGGATGATATCCACTGGTCGGCTTTGCTTCGTTCGATCAATGCCTTTGATTTATACCATCGGCATTATGGCTTGATTTCTCCTGAGCGAATCATCAGTCTAATGGTGCTTGAAGAAAATTTTCCTCGTTCAATTCGTTATAGTCTAGAACAAGCCTATTTGTCATTGCAAAATGTTTTGAAAAATCAAGATGAAGAACAATCGCTCTATCGATTAGCTGAACTTGTTGAGTTTATTCGCGCAGAAGAACCGACCAATATCATCAAAGAAGGTTTGCATGAGTATGTAAATGATTTACAAATTAAACTTAATAAGGTCAGTGATGCAATAACGCTCGATTTTTTTTAATAGGGGCTTCTTCAAATTCTGAGGGAGCCCGTCATTCGACCGAAGGAGATAGACAGGAATGACTTTTTGTTTGGGTATCCGTGTTAAAAACGGCCTAGTTGGATTAGCAGACACTCGAGTGACTTCGGGTCACGAATATATTAAAGCGAAAAAAATGTGTACCTATGAATTGCCAGAAGGAAAGTTCTTCTTTATGACTTCGGGGTTGCGTTCGGTGAGGGATAAAGTAGTCACTTATTTTAATCATTATCTTAAAAATCGAGAGATAGAATATGATTGTCTCTATGAGGTAGCGAATGCGCTTTGCGCTTATATTCGCAAAGTTGCCGATGAAGACAAAAAAAGTTTGCAAGAGAATGGAACGCACTTTGCCGCAAATATGTTGTTAGGAGGAAAGTTGAGAGGAGATGACCAACACTGTTTATATCAGCTTTATTCAGAAGGCAATTGGGTTGAAATTGGCGAAGGCACACCTTATCATATTATAGGAGAAACTGGTTATGGCAAGCCCGTACTCGATCGCACCCTCAAATATGAAGATGATCTTGAATTCGCTTTGAAGGTTGGGTGCTTGGCATTTGATTCAACGCGTATCTCTGCCGCTGATGTGGGTTTGCCTCTAGATGTCGTCATCTGGAATGAAAAGGGGGAGATGGTTGAACATCGTCTAGAGCTTGAAGACTTTCAAGAAGTTTCTTCGGCTTGGCAAACACGACTAAGAGGATCGATAGATCAAATGGCTTCTGATTTTATTGACCCGATTATGAACAAATTAGGTGAGTAAGTCTCAAAATTAAGGACGTGTAAATTTTGAAAATTTCAGGCATTCATCGCATCGGTTATCAGTACAATGCCGTTGTAGATTTGAACCCTCATACTTTGCGCTTAAGACCGCAAGAAAGCGTTGTTCAAAAAATCAATCGCTTTGAGCTTATTATAGACCCTATCCCAAGAGGGATTTCTTGGATTCGAGACGCTCAACAGAACGAGTGTGCAGCCGTTTGGTTTGATCAACCCAGTGATCGTGTATTGATAGAAACCCGTTGGGAAGTTGAAACGCGCTTAGCCAATCCTTTTCAATTTTTATTGAGCGCAGATGTGCTACCCTACACCTTGCCTGCAGATACAAAGCAAATTTTAGCACCAGAATTAGAAATTGAAGCGAGTGAAGTGGTGCGTGATTTGGCACGCGAATTTTTGAAATGTGCGAATACTCCACAAGCCTATGTGCAATACGCCAATCAATGGATATGCAATAACATTCAGATGGAAATTCGCATCGAAGAAGGCACTCGAAAACCTGCTGAAACCCTCTATCTTCGCAGGGGAGCGTGTAGGGACATGGCTTGGTTAATGATTCAACTTTGTCGCTTGCAAGGCTTGCCAGCGACCTTTGTCAGTGGATATTGTTTTCACGGCAGTAATCACACGATGCACGACTTACACGCTTGGGTTGATGTGTGGATTCCTTTTGGAGGATGGAGGGGCTACGACCCATCTATCGGCTTGGCTGTTTCTGATCGTCATATCGCTTTGTGTCGAGCTCCCTATCCAGGAAGCACTCTACCCATTGAGGGATCATTTCGCGGAAATGCCGCTGCGCGTATGAATTATCAGGTAGAAATCTACGGCGTTTGAAATCTTTGAGAATTTAAATTGAAACCTCGTTGAGTCTTATGATTTTGATTTTTAGCCCATGGAGCTATTTATCATTGATGCAATCAGTCCATTTTTTAGGGGACTTAATAAAAAAACCATCAATTGGTCAAAGATCCCTTTTAAACATTTGCAAAATGGAATCATGACCGACCCGCATAAGGTACAGCGCCTTCTAGAAGAGTTTGATTACTTCTGCCTTACGGCTAAAACCATGGGCTATAATAGCGTCACCTTAGATGATGTGGCACATTTAACATGGTGTGAAAACTATTCGACAGATCTAAAACAAAAAATTAAACGCTTTCAAAAGGTATTTAAAGAACTCTTTAAAATCGCTCAGAAGCACTCGCTAAAAATATTTGTTACTACTGATGCTTACATTCGAGAAAGGGATTCTAAGCGCAAATCATCCTCAGGCCAATGGCAATTAGAAATGCAAAATCTCATGCTAAATTTCATAGAACAGTGGCCTCAAGTTGAGGGGGTGATTTTTAGATTAGGAGAAAGCGATAGCAGCGATGTAAGGTCAGATTTAATTAGCTGTTTGAAAATAAGGAGTCCTGAAGAAGCGAATCGCTATTTGCACAAGATGTGCGATTTGTTTGAGATGAAGAAGAAGACGATTATCGTGAGAACATGGACCGTAGGTGCCCATCCCATTGGGGATCTGATTTGGAATCAAAAAACGTTTAAAAAGGTTTTCGAAAGCCTTGAGGGTCGTTCTCTGATTATCTCAATGAAATATGGAGAGTCTGATTTTTTTAGATATTTACCATTGAATCGACATTTTTTTAGAACGCAAATCCCTAAAATTGTAGAACTACAGACTCGTAGAGAATACGAAGGCTTTGGCGAATTTCCTTCTTCAATAGGAAAAGATTATGAGTCGTATGCTGAAGAATTGTTAGGGGCTCCTCAGATGGTGGGGATTATGGTGTGGTGTCAAACGGGGGGCTGGTCGGGTTTTAATCGACTCAGTTTTTTAGAAGGCGGTTCGGTGTGGAATGAAATAAACACCTTTGCAACAATTAAAATTTTCCGCGAAAGAATTTCGTTTGCCCGTGCGATTCGTCAATATCATCAGATTCATCATCTACATGGAGATTGGGTTGACTTGCTTGAGCTGATGAACTTAAGTGAGCGCGTAGTTAAAGAACTTCTCTATCTAGATCAGTTTGCGCGCAAAAAAATCTTTTTCCGTCGTTTGCGCATCCCCCCTCTTCTCACTGTTTACTGGGATCGAATAATGATCAATCGTCCATTGCGAAAATTACTGGCGGTTTTTTGCGACGATGGACCCGCCAAAGTCGCCCAAGGATTTGAAGTTTTGAACACGATTCGACGCATGCAGGTTAAGGCAGAAAGTTTGCACTTACCTGTAGAAGACATCGAATTTATGGCAGATACCTTTGAAATTCTAGCTTGCTCTAGGGCTTTTTATCTTCTAGAAAATCCCGAAAAAGAAATACCTCATCTAAAAATGCTTAAGATCAAGTACAAGGAAAAATACAGAGACAGGCGTCCTTTTAAGGTGAAAATTCGCGTTGAGGGCTTTCGTTGGAGTCAACATAGCTTGGGGCTCCTCTATCGTTTTTTTTTAAGAGAAAAACGGGGCTATCGCTACATAGATCATCTTGTAACATTGCGCTTATTGACGTGGATCTATCCAATTCTTCGAATTTTAGGAGGGCGCTGGATACCTAGCTATGCCCGCAAGCGCGCAATGGGAATTGACACATTATTCAAATAAATCAGAGAATTAAGAACCTTTAGGGGTTTTTGCACAAGGATTTTATCTTTGAATGCACTTTTCTTTAAAAAAAGTGACAGATCCTTCTTCTTTATGTGTTGAATAACTGAAATCAACATAAAATGTGATGCAAATGGAAAATCTTTATAAAAGCTACGGACCTATGGTCTATCGCAGGTGCCTAGCCATCGTGAAGGAGGAAGATGTGGCCAAAGACCTCACACAAGACGTATTTGTCAAGATTTTAGAAGGCGACTTAGCAAATTCTGTTTCTTCAAGTTATCTCTATACAACGGCAACTCATCTAAGTCTAAATCATTTGAGAAATCATAAAAAATTTAATCGCGACGAGGATGTCGTCTCTCAACTTTTAGACTTAGACGATGTAGAAGCAAAGGTGGTCAATAAAAATTGGTTGGCGAGTTTATTTAAGCGTCAGAAGGCCGATTCAAAAACCATCGCCTACTTGCATTGGGTTGACGGTTTTACACTAGATGAAGTTGCAGAAAGTGTAGGGATGTCTGTTTCTGGTGTTCGCAAACGACTTCGAGAGATTAAAACGTCGGGCCAACTCCTTTTGCAATTGGAGGGTGAATGATGAAAAGCAGAGTTACAGATTTTGATTTAGAGCAATTCGTCTTGGGAGAACTTTCGCTCGAAAAAAAAGAATGGATAGAAATGCAGATTCTTCAATCTGAAGAACTTCAAAAAAAAGTAGCGCAGATTAAAATTTCAAATCGAGAAGTTTTAGAAGATATGCCCGCTCATTTATTCAATACACAAGTGAAGAGCAAAGTCGATCGCAAAGCTCTTGAGCGCCCTTTAATTCAAGGGCGTTGGGTTCAGTGGGCTTCTCTGATTTGCATTTTATTGGTGGCTGGCGTGATGTTTCCTTTTAATCAAGAAGAAAATAAAATGGGTGCGCCAGGTGTGTGGGTGAGTTCTTTTAGTTCAGAGCGAATTAAGGGCGAAGAAGTGGGAATGATGATTTATAAAAAAAAATCAAACGAGGTTTTGTTGTTGAGTGATAGCAGCAAAGTGAAGGCCGGAGATCTTTTACAAATCACGATTAAGCATTTGACTTCTTTATATGTCGTTGTTTTTTCTCTTGATGGTAATGGAGTGGTGACGCGACACTTTCCTGTAGAGGGTGAACATGGATTTATAGAGGGGCAAGGGCTCTTCACATTACCTTATTCTTACGAACTCGATAATGCACCTCGTTTTGAGAAATTTTTTATGGTTTCTTCAGGTCACCCCATTGATGTGGACTCTGTAATTAGCGGTGTTCAAAATAAAACCATAAATGGCTATGATGAAATGACTTTGTTAAAAGAAGAAGGTGAACAATGATCAAAATAGTAATGTCATTGCTATTAGCTTCTGCCGCTATAGCCTCAGGAGTAAATCGATATGCGTTGATCGTAGGTGCAAATTACGGGGGCAAAAGTCGCGAAGTTTTGCGCTATGCTGTTAGTGACGGCGAAATGGTGAGTCGTGTCTTGGGAGAAATGGGAGGATTGAATCCTTCAAATTTAGAGATACTCAAAGACCCTACGCCTAAAGCGCTGTTAAATAAAATTAGAGAGATCTCATCTAAAGTAAACAAAGAGAAGACAAGCTTGCGCTCAGAATTCATTTTTTATTACTCAGGTCACGCCGATGGTAAAGGTCTACAGCTTGGAGAAAATTACCTAGACTATAAAGACTTGAAAAAAGAAATTGATGGCGTAGCAACAGAGGTTAGAATTGCCATTTTAGACGCTTGTGCTTCGGGAGCAATGACTCGTTTAAAGGGTGGAGTCCGCAAACAAGCTTTTTTGGCAGGAAACCAAATGGATCTAAAGGGCTATGCCATATTAACCTCTAGTTCTGAGAGCGAAGCAAGTCAAGAATCAGATCAAATTGGGGGTTCTTTTTTTACACATTATCTCGTTTCGGGTTTGCGCGGTGCTGCAGATGCATCAAATGATGGCAAGGTGACATTAAATGAAGCCTATGAATATGCTTATCAACAAACTCTATTGCGAACGTCTCGTAGCAAAGGTGGCGTGCAACATCCCAACTACGACATGAAGTTATCGGGCTCAGGTGAAATCGTGATGACAGATCTGCGTAGGGTTGAAGCGGGATTAATTTTGCCGGAAAATTTAAACGGGCGATTTTTTGTGAAGAATGAAAAGGGCCATCTCGTAGCCGAAATTGCTAAAGAAAATGAACAATCCTATCAAATGGGTTTAGCGAAAGGGAACTATGAGTTGGTGCGCTTGAATGAGGGTATGTTGTCTCATATGCGCTTTGATTTAAATGTGGGCGATGTTTTAGAAATCAACGAAAAACAATTGGTTAACTTCTCTCCCGAAAGAACCTCAATTAGAGGAAACTCTGCTGATGATTATATTCGCGATACTCAAGCCGATGATTCTGAAGAAAAAGAAGTTGTGTTGGGTTTTAGTGACTTGTTATTTAATAAAAATACATCTCCGACAGTGGGTCTACAGTTCAGTCTTTTAGGGAATTATGCTCACCGACGACATCGTGGGTGGCAAGTTTCGATTTTCACGAATATAGCGATGGAAGAAGTTCACACGCAATTGACTACAGGAGTGAATGTTGCCATGGGCGAAGTGCATGGATGGCAGATCAGTGCTTTAGCAAACTTCAATGGAAGCATGTGGAGCAAGTCGTCGCAAGTTAAAGACGATTTTTTAACTCTCAATGGGCTACAGCTTGCCGGTAGTTTTAACTATGCCGAGAAAATAAATGGGGTGCAACTCTCTGGCACAGGCAATGGGGTTTTTGAAATTAATGGAGCTCAGCTATCTGGTTTTTTTAATGTTGCTAGAGATGTGAATGGAACGCAAATATCAGGTGGAACAAATATTGTAGATCAGATAAGGGGTGCCCAATTGACCGGAGCATTTAACTTCGCCGATGAGATCACAGGAACACAATTGGCTGTTGTCAATGTGGCCGATACAATTAGGGGATTTCAACTGGGAATATTTAATTATGCAAATTATATGAGCGGTGTGTCGCTCGGCTTATTTAATTACGTAGGTAATGGCTTGCTGGCATTTCGCAATGAATTTGATGAAACCGGTATTCGACAATTCACCTTAGTGAGTGGAAGCTCTATGTTATATATGGAATATATCCTTGGAGGATACCCCGACAGAGGTGCTCCTGCCCTAGGCTTAGGTTTGGGTTCTAGAATTTTTAACAGTGAGTATCTAAATATTCATACCAGTGTAGAAGTGCTTCATGTTTTTGAAAGAGAAGTGAAGAATACAGAGGATTGGAAACATAATCAAGAGGTCGTCAATCTAAAATCGCAGGTGGGATTCAAACCATTTAAAGATTGGTTTGAAGTATTTGTCGGTGTTAAATATTCGATGGCGCTGGTGGAAAAACAGGGGTATTTATTAGAATCTGCCTGGTGGGGAAAACCAATGGGCAATGATAAGATCAAACATTGGCCGGGTTTATTTGCAGGTGTCAGCATTGGGAGAATTTAACTCACTCGTTCCCAAATTACAGACAACTCTAAAAATTCATTCAGCAAAAATTTTCTTTGATTAAACTCATTTTTAAGGCCGCTCTTAAATTAGTTTAGTCAAAGGTTTTAAAGTGCCATTGAATCTTGGGAGAACCCGTGTTTTTTATTTACGATGTCAGAGGGCTTCAATTTAGCGGGGATTTACAAGCCCTCAAAAAGAGAAGAAAAGTGGAATCGGTGACACCCATAGAACCTTTTTCGGTAGAGGCGAAGGAGTCTTCTGTGCGAGAAGAAGCGCCTTTTTTGATAGCCGCAAATGCTTATAAAAAGCAAGAGCAGTCTGAAACCGTTGAGCCTTTGGTATATGCTTATGAAATCATGAGCGAACCCGTCATCACTCTTGAGGCTAAGGCTCCATTAAGCGCTGCGTGGGATGTTTTTCAAATCCAAAAAGTGAGGCACCTTCCCATACTTAATTCACAACGGCAAATATTAGGAATCATTTCAGATCGGGATGTCTTGCGTTACCTTTTAGTTGAAGAAGAAAATCGAATTGTTCAGCAAGTGGATTTAACAGCCGAGCAGGCGATTCGTCATGAGGTATTGTGTGCGCATCCGCAGAGTGAAATTCGCCAATTGGCAGTAGCGATGGTGCACAGCCACAGAGGTTGTATTCCGATTCTTGATGAAGGGGGTGGATTATTGGGAATCGTCACCCGAGGAGATATTTTGCGGGGATTTGTAGATCACCCGCGATTAAACTTGTGGGGGTAGAGCCATACAAAAACCTAAACATCAAAGACGTTTAGGTTTTTCATACTCCCAAGGGGATCTATTCGAATTCATCTCTTCGATGAATTCTCTCCCCGCGCTTTGCTTGGGGCCCGTTCGCTTCATTTTATTTTGCTCACGGTTCAAAATCTTCGCTAGCTCAGATTTTAGTGAACCCCTTTAACGGGGTTGGCGCCAACTTCGTTGCCGCTTTGGCCTTGTCTCCTTGCGGTTGACTTCGGCCAAACAAATCCCCTTGGAAATAAAAAAACCTAACACCATAAATGATGTTAGGTTTTTCATACTCCCAAGGGGATTTGAACCCCTGTCGCCGCCGTGAAAGGGCGGTGTCCTAGGCCTCTAGACGATGGGAGCTTAGGTGAGGCCAATGATAAAAACTGAGAACTATTTGTCAAGATAAGATTGAGAAAAATTTCGATAGTCGAGGAGGCGTTTCTTCTCCCAGCTCTTCAATTGGGGAAGTTCTTTTTGAAACCATTGGTCGAACTCTGTAAATCTTTGATTTTTAACGTGATCAAATGCTGTGGGAAAGTCGCTTTTGATTCGTTTTAGGGCATTGTTCCTCTTTTCAATTCCATAAGCGCGGGCGGCGAAGATAAGAAAAATCCAAACCGCTGGTAAAACGCCATAGAGAATGCGCCCATTGAGCGTGAAGTCTCCTCCTGAGCCGCGGGCGTAGGGGACGTGTCTTATGTGCCCGCTAGTCATGTGATGAGAAACGAGCCAATGGGCAATGGCTTCGACGAACAAAAAAAGTGTCGTGATTTTTAAGCCATTGCGGATCAAGTTTTGGCGTAAATCAAAAATATTTGCTTTCTTAAACATGTTATCCTCGGGCTCAAGCGCTCCTAACCGATTTAATTGGCAATTCATGTTTTAACCAAATAAATCCAGTTGGCAAATGTTACAAAAGGAAAGTTTCATAAATGGATTTTAAAGAAAATTTTTGTGACATAGATAAATGTGGATGGATTAAAAAGTTCTAATTTTGCGCATTTATCCCCTCTAATTAAGGAAGAATATGTTTAAAGTGAATTCATACTTTGAAGGTAAGGTGCAGTCGCAGGGTTTTGAAAACAGCAAGGGCAAGTTCACATCGGGTATTATGGCTCAGGGTGAATATGAATTTGGGACATCGACAAAAGAATGGATGACCTTGATTTCGGGCGCGTGGAAAATCAAATTACCAGGCTCAGAAGTTTTTGTTGAATATGTTGAAGGATCAACCTTCGAAGTTGAAGCTAATCAAAAATTTCAATTAGAGGTAGCAGAAGACTCAGCCTATCTTTGTCGCTATGAATAAAGAGGTGAATTTGCTGAAACACTTTTAAAGGTTAGTTTGAAATAGCAGCCATTTTTTTCAGGGGGGATCAAAGCGATCTCCCCTTTCATTTGCTCCATTTGCACCTTACACAGATAAAGCCCCTTGCCGGTTCCCGTTCCCTTTTGAGTAAGTCTCGAGTAGAGTTTAAAAACCCTATCCCCGTGTTTTTTAAAGTCTATCCCCATGCCGTTGTCGATGTAGTGAATTTCTTCTTTTGAATCGACATGCTTACTGAAAATCTTGATTGTACAAACACGATCACCATGGCGATACTTGATCGAGTTGTCGATGAGGTTGAGCAAAATAGAAAAGAGTAATGCTGGATTTCCGAGAACTTTGAGTTCGGGCCCAATCTGTAGCGTAAGGTGAACTCGATGCCGTATGATTTTTTCTTCGAGGGTTTCTAATACTTGATTGGCGATTGAGAAAACGGGGACGGGTTCGAGAGGGATTTCTTCGTCATAATTTAACAATTCGTTAAGGTCTATGATTTGTCTTTCCATGCTTTGAATCAGTGGGGGGATACGTTCGAGAATTTCGGTGCTCGGTTTGCTGCGCAACATCAAATCGACCAAACCAGATAAGGAAGCAAGGGGGGATCTTAGGTTATGACTGATCACGTGGGTGATGTGGCTTTTTTGATTTAGGTTAGAACGCAATCGTTGCTCTTGTTCTCTGAGATTTTTGAGATGAGCATGCTGGGTCGCTTGAAAATCTGTCGTTTCTCTCTTTCGCTGATTCCTGATTTGTAGCGTTAGCCCCGATCCGGTTAGAACGGTGAAGAGAAGGGCTGAAATTTCAGGTGCATAAATAGTGAGAAAATTGGTCTCTGATAGGCCCAAGGTATCAAAACCCGCAATGATATAGGCGAGAGATAGAATAAACTGACTAATAATAAGAATTTGTATGGTGGGAATCTTGTACTTGAAGTAGACATAGAGGGCAACAAGAGCTAAGGTAAGATTATAAACCGGCAAAGCAAAATGAAGAAAGTAAACATTGATTAGGTAAGAGGGAAAGTGAAATAGAGAGGTGAAGGCGAGAATGAATGGGATATAGGCAACTTTGAATAATTTTGTGAAGCGAGGGCCTAACGACTTTCCTCCCAAATATTCAAAGGTGAACTTTATATTTGCCGCGACGTAGAGATAGAAGAAAAAGAGAAGAATCGTGTTGTCGAAAAGGCCAAAATCAAAAGGAAAAAACACACCAAAGTAACCGCTATTGTACATGTTGGCCAAAACGAGACTGCAGCAACTAAACATATACCACAAATAAGTTGTGTTTTTAAACGCGAACAGATATAGAACGCCAAGCACAAGTGAAAAAGAGAGTATGCCTAAAAAAATTCCGTATTCCAATCCAATATTATGCAGGCTCAACGCGTGTTTTTCTTGCGGTAAGACTCGAAAAGGAAAGTAGAGGAGTGATTCAGTCTGGATGTGAAAAAAGAGATCTTGCTTTTGGCCGTATTCGAGATCAAGGGATAGGAAGGGATGAGGAGATGAACCGTATTTACGAGTTCGACTTCCCATACTTTTGGTATGCCAATTTCCTTTTTGATCCTGCCAGAAGGCGGTGACAAAATCGGGAAAGCTGTTGCGCAACTCGACAACAAGATCATTGTAAAGGGCGTTGTTGTTACAAACGCTGAGCTTAATCCAAAAAGGTTTTGGAGAAAATCGATTAAAGTCTTTAGATGTGGCGGGTTTAAATTGATCGAAGAGAGAGTCTAGCTCTAAGCGAGATGCTTTTTGAAATTGACTAGAGGCGATTTCGAGGGGAGCCGATAGATATTCTTCACACGAAGACGCCTCTTTATCCGCCCAAATGAGAGATGCTCCAAATAAGAGTAATGTGAACAGATTTTTCATCATGCGACCTCGGCACTGACCTATAGATAATAATTATTTAGCACCGAGTGTGAAAGATGTAAATCCGTTGTTCCTTTTGCCTAACCAAGGCGAGATCGATAATCGACGAATTCAAACCGACGAAGAATCTTGAAATCACCATTTTTTTTGAGAAGCCCAATTGCAGGATGCTGGACGCCATTGAAAAATGTGGTTTTGACCATGGTGTAGTGGATCATGTCTTCAAAAATAAGCTGATCCCCAGCTTTAGGTATTTGATCAAAGCTGAAGTCATCAAGAAAATCACCACTGAGGCAAGTCCCCCCGCCGATTCGGGCATCGTGCTGTTTTTCGCCTTTGACTCCAGCATCTCGAACCTCTGGGCGATAGGGCATTTCTAAACAATCAGGCATGTGCGCACTAAAAGAAACGTCGAGTATCAACGAAGGACCGTCGTTTTCGATAACGTCAAGTACGGTGGATAAAAGAAAACCCGTTTGCCATCCAACAGCTTCTCCGGGCTCAAGAATAACCTCGAGATGAGGATATCTCAATTTGAACTCTTTTAACAAGTGAATCAGTGCTTCGACATGGTAATCTGCACGGGTGATGTGATGACCCCCGCCAAAATTAACCCATTTCATCTGAGGTAAATAGTCGCAAAATTTTTCTTCGAAAGCAAAAAGTACCGCTTCAAGGGCATCGCAATCTTGTTCGCAGAGGGCGTGAAAGTGCAAACCTTCTAATCCCTCAATTTCAGAAGGAGTTAATTTTTGGAATTCGTTGAGTGTGCTTCCCAATCGAGAGCCGGGCATGCAGGGATTGTAGAGGTCGGTATCGACAGTTGACTTTTCAGGGTTGACTCTAAGACCAGCAGAGACCCCCGCTGCCAAGGTTTTTTCTTTATAGCGAAGCCATTCACTCGTGCTGTTGAAAGAAATGTGATGGGCAAGTCGCAAAATTTCATCAAATTCGTGAGGGATGTACGCAGGGGCGTAGACGTGGACCTCTTTTTTCATTTCTTCAGAGGCGAGGCGAGCCTCCCATAAACTCGAGGCTGTTGCACCAGCAAGATACTGACCCACAAGGGGAAAGGATTGCCAAAAGGAGAAGCCTTTAAGAGCACAAATGATTTTTACATCCGCCTCATCTTGGACTCGACGCAATAGGACTAGGTTCTTAACCAGCTTTTCTTCTTCGAGAACATAGCAAGGCGAAGGAATTTCAGGATAGTAGGTTTTCATTGTTTCTCCTTGAAGAGCGTGGGAAATTTAGCTAACTGGCCTGATTAATTGGTGCTAAAAACAGCAATGACCAAGAGCTTCATTGCACTCTGACCTGCAAGCGAAGTGTGAAACTTCCTTTTATTCAAATAGATGTGAAATTATCGGCTCCCCGTAGAAAATCAGCACCAATCAATCAGGCCAGTTTGGGAATTTTCTATCTTTGTCTCCTTCCCGGAGGAAATTATGTTACTCGATGAAATGCGGATTCAGGTGAAATCCGGCAAAGGCGGCGATGGTGCAGCGACTTTTCGCCGCGAGAAATTTGTACCCTTCGGTGGTCCTGATGGAGGCAATGGAGGGCAAGGTGGCTCTGTATGGATTGTGGTCAACGAACAATTGAATACCCTATTAGACATTGGGGAATCCAGAATATTTAAGGCCGAGGATGGCGTTAAAGGCATGGGTTCGAGAATGACAGGCCGCAATGGCAAAGATGTCATTGTGAACGTGCCTAAGGGGACTTTAGTCAAAACCGTAGATGGAAAAATTTTAGCCGATTTGACTCAACCAGGGCAAAGATATTGTGCCGCCAAGGGCGGTAGTTATGGCCGAGGAAACTACAATTTTCGCAGTTCGACAAATCAGGTGCCCACTCAACACACCAAAGGTGGCGAGGGCGAAGAAAAAGAACTTTTTCTCGAGTTGAAGTTGATGGCTGATGTGGGATTGGTGGGGTTTCCCAATGCCGGAAAATCATCATTGGTTAACAAGATCTCTAGTGGTAAGCCCAAAGTCGGAGATTATCCTTTCACCACTCTTGAACCTGTATTGGGAATTGTACAAATGTCGGGTTATGGGTCTTTTGTGATCGCAGACATCCCTGGTTTACTTGAAGGTGCTTCTGAGGGCAAAGGTCTAGGACATCAATTTTTAAAACACATTGAGCGTACAACGATTTTGCTTTTTGTTATTGATGGTTGGGAAATGGACGCTTGGGAAAAGTTCTGTATTTTGCGCAAAGAACTCGAAAATTTCCATCCCGAATTGCTCAAAAAACCCTATGTCGTCGCTTTAAATAAAGCCGATTTGGGGATTGAAGAAAGCCTTAAGACGTTTCAAGAAAACAACGAAAAAGTTTTTGTAACTTCAGCTTTTGACGGGCAAGGCACAAAGGCCTTAGTTAAGGCGCTCGAAAGCCATGTGCGCCCTAACCTTCAGGTGGATTTTGGCAAATCGGGAACTTGGTGAAGCCATTTTTAGCCCCCATCAATCAGGCCAGTTTGGGTCATTTTTCTAGAGAGACCGGCGCGCGTTTTTCGATAATGGGTTTGATCAGTTTAAGAACGACGGGAATCTGAACTAAAACGATTATCGTAACAAACAAGGCCCCAAATCCGAGAGAAATTGCCATAGGGATCAAAAATTTGGCTTGCACAGAGGTTTCAAAAATCATTGGCATTAAGCCAAAGAAGGTGGTGAGACTGGTGAGAAGAATGGGTCGAAATCGCTTAGAGCCCGCCTCAATCAATGCCGTGTCAAAATCGCTTCCCGCCCGTCTGAATTTATTAAAGGCATCGACAAAGACCAACGAGTCGTTAACGACCACTCCGCTGAGCGCGACGCATCCCATCAAACTGACGAAGCTAAGATCAATTCCCATCAAGAGATGCCCCGCAAAGGCGCCAACGAGCCCATAGGGGATTACCATCATCACCACCAAGGGGAGCAAGTAACTTTGAAAGGGAATGGCGAGTAGAATGTAAATGACTAAGAGGGCCATGCCATAGCTAGAGATGATGCTTTGCATGCTGTCATTTTGCTCTTTTTGTTGCCCTCCAAAAACAAAAGTTGTTCCTGGAAAGCGATGACCTATCTCAGATAGATAACCCTCGCTTTGCAAGTTGTTGATGACCAATTGGGGATCATCGCTCGTTACATCGGCCTTCACTCTGACCAAACGTCTGCCGTCTTCTCTCTCTACTGAAGCGGGAGCAAGGCTCCAATTGAGTTCAACCAATTCGCCGAGAGGAATGAGGTTGCCTTGAACGGGAATAGGAAGCCGCAGAGCCGAAGCGAGACTCTTGCGTTCTTCGGGAGGGAGCTGAATGCGAAAGCGAATTTCATCTTTGCCGATTTGTTCGCGATAAACTTCGAAGCCTTGCAAGGCACTGCGAATCATTCGCCCCAGTTGTATACTCGAAAGGCCGAGCGAAAGGGCGTGAGGTTTGAGTTTGAGTTCTAAGCGAGGGGTGCCTATGTCAGCGCCGTTTTCAATTTCGGTAAAAAGGGCGTCATTGCGAAGTTTTTCTGCCAACCATTGAACGGCGCTTTGTAGAATTTCTGAATTTTCGTTACTCAGTTCAACCTCTAAATCTTTGCCCGCTGCGGGGCCAATGGCGCCTTTCATTTGCATAGAGCGAATTCCGGGCAAAGGGGGCAAGGCTTTCTTCCACTCTTGAATAAATTGGTTTGATCCGTAATTGCGTTCAGAAGACTGCCCAAT
>JBNKYI010000008.1:0-18607 GCA_050300815.1 Fibrobacterales bacterium | reverse complement strand
AAGCTCTACCGATTCATCGTCGAGAAAACCTTGAAAGATTCCCATGGCATTTGATCCACCACCCACACAAGCAAAAACTTTATCGGGAAGTTTTCCACCCAAGCGCTCTGTCAATTGCTTGCGCGCTTCTATGCCGATAATTTTTTGAAAATAACTGACCATTTCAGGAAAGGGATGAAATCCGCATGCCGTCCCCAATACATAGTGTGTATTGTCCATCGACTCTACCCAGTCACGCATCGCTTCATTGATGGCATCCTTTAGAGTCTTTTGGCCTTTTTCTACGGGCACAACCTTGGCTCCCATTTGCTCCATCCAAAAAACATTAGGGCGTTGGCGAGCCACGTCGACGGCACCCATATAGATGGTGCAATCAAAACCAAATTTGGCCGCCATAGTCGCCGTAGCCACTCCGTGCTGACCCGCACCGGTTTCAGCGATCACGCGTGTTTTGCCCATGCGTTTAACCAGAAGGCCCTGCCCCATGACGTTATTCGCCTTATGGGCACCTGTATGATTTAAATCTTCTCGCTTCACATAAATTTGAGCACCGCCCAATTTTTCTGAGACGTTTTTTAAATAAGTTACAGGAGTCGGACGACCACAATATTCTGCGGTTAGATCTAAGTATTCTTGCCAAAAGCTGGAATCATTTTTGGCCTTTTTAAATTCGGCAATCAACTCATCCACAGTGGCTTTGAGAATTTCGGGAATAAAACTTCCCCCGTACTGTCCAAAGTACCCCTCGCGTTCGTATTCGAAAAGCTTCATCGAAATTCCTTAAGCGGATTTTGCGTTCTTAGTTTCTACTTCAAAAAGTTTTTTTACTGGATCTAAACGGTATTTGTTTTTGTCATCGGTTAAGTCAATGCCGTCTAGACTAAAGGCAATTAAAATCGTTTCACTGTCGTTGTTTATCGCCTTGATAAATTCACTGTCGCTGGTGCCTTCATTCATGAAGTCAACCACTACGGTATCAAAAGCTTCTTCTTCCCAAAGTGTCTGCGCTTCATCAATCTCAGAAGCCACTTCGAAATGTGCACCCGTGAGAACTTCCTTAAAGATTCCCAGCAACACTTCACAGCGAACCTCATCTGGCTCTAATACTAAAATGCGGCGAGAACTCGCATCTAATTTCGCCTCTGGGGCTACCGGACCATCATCATCATCAATATCATCATCATCAATCAGATCTTCAGACATTCCGATAAGTTCATCATCATCTTCGTCATAAGATTTTGCTTTTGCTTTTGCCACGATAACCTCGCCTAGTTGAGTTATTTTTTCTTCAATATGAGTTGTTCAATTTCTTCGGGAGTACGGGGAAAGTCCTTCGACAAATTCTCGCATCCATTTCGGGTAACCAATAAATCATCTTCAATGCGAATTCCAATCCATTCTGAATAGGTTTTTCGCCCAATTTTCATTTCAAACCAGCCATATAAACCCGGTTCGTTTGAAATCATCATGCCTTCTTTTAAGGGCAACTGACTATAAATTCTAAAGGGATCACCGTCGTGTTCTTGTTCACCCATAAGGTGACTGACACCGTGGGGCTTGCGCACATATTCGCGTTTAGCAACGCCCCCTTTAGCAAAAAAACGTTTTTCTAATTGTTCTTCGATATAATCCCAAACTTTTTCATTGGCTTCTTCGAGAAGAACTCCGGGCTTAATAAAATCTTCGTTAAGAATTTGCGCTTCTAAAACAATGTCATAGAGCAACTTTTGCAAAGGGTTGTATTTTCCATTTACTGGAATGGTACGAGTAATATCGGCGTGTTGAGTTCCATAGCGCACGCCAAAATCCATAAGGAGTAATCCCGTTTTATCTAGGGCTTCGTCATTTTTTAGGTAGTGCAGGGTACAAGCATTTTTTCCCGAAGCGATAATAGAAGGAAAGGCTAGACCAAACTCGCTGCGCTTCTTCATATGATATTCTAGCGTTGCGGCAACTTCATTTTCGGTTTTAAGATTCTTGAAATCTTTTATCAATTCTTTAAAGCCCATTAAGGTATACTCTTGAGCTTTTTTAGCATCGGCAACTTGAAATTCGTCTTGAATGAGTCTCAAAGCATAATGTTCTTGGGCCCATGAGCTGACCTTAATTTTTTGCCCCAAACTTTTTTGCAGATTTTTTTGCAACTCGGTTTTAAACAAAAAATTGTGGTCGGTTTTTACCCGTTTTAACTTTTGAGTTTTAGGGTCGAGATACTCATGATAAAAACAGTGTAAACTTTGCTGTTTAGAAAATTGCATTTCTTCAGCGAGAACTTTATAAAAATCACTGGTATGATAAATACGAGAAGTCCCTAAAAGCTGGCTTAATTCTTTAAAGTCTGCTTTTTTTTCGTTTTGCAATGGCCGCCCTAAGCGAACGCCATCCCAAAATTCACGATCGGGATTTTTACTCGGCAAAAAAAGTAGGAATCGATCTTTCCCCGTGCGAAAGGGGTTTAACACCATTCGCACATGGGTTTGATTGATCCCCGTCAAATACATTAATGCAGGTTCTTGAAAAAGGCGAAGACCATTCATCATCCAAATGTTTTCGGCACCTGGTTCGCGCTCCACTCCACTGATCACTAAAATCTGATCGAGCTTGCGCAAATGAGCATTTCTTCGTTTTGCAAATATTTTAGGCGCCTCGAGCCCCATAGAGCCCGTGACATAAACCTGAGAATATTTTTGCAACGCTTTTTCAAGATCCATAAGATTAATAACCAGTGACGTAAGGAAGGTTAGCGGCGCATTCTTTAACTAATTCAATATTAGATAACAAAGCGGCACGCGCATTCCAAGAACCGTCTAAGAATTGCCCTTGAGCACCAGGTTTAATTTCTAGTGGCAAAGATTTTCCATTAAAACGAGCTTCGGCTTTTTCGACGTCTAAAATAATTTCAGCATCGGGATTGCCATCGATAAAATCTTGCAATTCAGAGCAAACTTCGTGGCTTGCAGTAAAAGCAGGAATACCTAGTGCAACACAGTTGCCATAGAAGATTTCTGAAAAAGACTCGGCCACGATACCGCTGATTCCCCAGCGCATAAGTGATTGAGGAGCGTGCTCACGCGAAGAACCACAGCCAAAGTTTTTGTTTGAAACAAGCACTTTAGCGTTTTTAAAACGGTCATCCGCAAAAGGATGAACTTGACCTTTAGCTGCTAAACCTTTGATATCGTCTTCAAAAGCATGAACGCCAATACCGTCAAAAGTTACGCATTTCAAAAAACGCGCAGGGATAATACGATCGGTATCAATGTCATTTCCACGAACAGGAACACCAGCTCCTTTGATTTCTTTTACGATTAAATCAGACATTATTTAACCTCCGCTAAATATTTACGTACATCAGCCACTTTGCCTTCTAAGGCGGCAACGGTGACCATGGCAGGGCTCATTAACAAGGTGCGACCCACAGGTGAACCTTGACGGCCTTTAAAGTTACGGTTTGAAGTCGAAGCACAAACTTCGCGACCTTTAAGTTGGTCGGGGTTCATCGCTAAACACATTGAACAACCCGCTTCACGCCATTCAAAACCCGCATCGATAAATTTTTGAGCGAGGCCTGAGTCTTCGGCAATTTTTTGAACCTCTTGTGAACCAGGCACCACCAAGGCGCGAACACCCGCAGCCACTTTGCGATCACCGATAAAGCGAGCCGCTTCTTCGAGGTCAGAAAGACGACCGTTTGTGCAAGAACCAATAAAGGCCACGTCAATAGCCAAGCCTTCTATCACTTGGCCTGCTTCGAGACTCATGTACTCATAAGCTTCGTTAACCACCATGCGATCTGCTTCAGGAAAATCTTCTACTGAAGGAACATTTTGGCTAACATAAACGGATTGAGCAGGAGTAATCCCCCAAGTCACAAAAGGCTCTATTTCAGAAGCGTCGATTTCAACCACATCGTCGTATTCGGCATCGGCGTCACTGGCCATTGATTTCCAATACTCTAAAGCGCGATCCCAAGCTTCACCAGCGGGAACAAAAGGTCTACCTTTAAGATATTCAAAAGTGGTTTCATCTGGGTTGATATAACCGCAACGCGCTCCACCTTCGATGGCCATGTTACAAACAGTCATGCGCTCTTCCATGGTCATCTTTTCGATGACTTCACCGGCGAACTCATAGGCAAAACCCACACCGCCGTTCACACCAAATTTATTGATATAGCAGAGGGCCACGTCTTTGGCATACACGCCGGGTTTCAATTCGCCTTTAAAAACAATTTTGCGAACTTTTAATTTAGACATCGCCATGGTTTGCGTTGCCAAAAGATCGGCAACTTGAGAAGTGCCAATACCAAATGCGATTGCACCAAAAGCGCCGTGAGTCGCTGTGTGTGAATCCCCACAAGCAATGGTCATCCCTGGGTGTGTAATCCCTTGCTCAGGGCCCACAACGTGAACAACACCTTGTTTACCTGAAGTAGGACCAAAGAAATGGATTCCAAATTCTTCGGTGTTTTTTTCAATGTGCTGAAGCATCTCTTCAGCCAAGGCATCGCGTAAGGGGCGATTGCGAAGTTCGGTTTCTGTAGGGATAATATGATCTACAGTGGCGAAAGTTCTTTGGGGATAGGCCACTTTTACACCCGCTTCGCGAATCATAGCAAAAGCTTGAGGTGACGTGACTTCGTGAATCAGGTGCAAGCCGATAAACAACTGGTATTGACCAGAAGGAAGCTTACAAACAGCGTGTCTTTCAAAGACCTTATTGTACAAATTTTGACCCATGGATTTTCCTTTGGTGCTTAGACTCAGCAAACTCGAATGGTCACTCGACGCTTGCAGGTCTCACAAAATGTGAAACTAGTCTCCGAGCTTCAGGCTGCGGAGCTCATTTTACGTCCTAATTTTAAACACTTCCGCCATAACATAGTGTTATATTTAACATAACAAATGGTTATGCATATTTTCTGCGGAGTGGAAAAGACAATCTCAGAGGGAGAAACGTAGTAAATTCCGCATATTTGCTAAGGTAGAGCATGAACTACGATCAACTTCAGGCCTTTATTGCTGTCGCTAAATCCAAAAGTTTTTCGAAAGCGGCCCTAAAACTTTACCTTTCTCAACCCGCGCTCTCAAAAAAAATATCGTCTCTCGAAAAAGACCTCGATTGCCTTCTTTTTGAACGCAGTCGCAATGGCGTCAAGCTTACCGAACATGGGCGCCTTCTTTTTGCCGAGGCCCAAGGGCTCGAAGAGAAACTTACGGGAATTCGATTTCGCCTAAAACACCTACACCAAAGTCGCGCGGGGCATATACGACTCTCTTGTTCTGAAACCGTCGGGGCTTACTACCTCCCTCTCTGGCTGGGAGAGTACATGAAAGAAAATCCCGAAATTCTCATTACAGCAAAAACGTCGGTGACCAGTCTAATTGTTGAAGCTATTCTTTCTGAAGAGATCGATTTTGGTTTTTTTCTCGCCCCTGAATCTGACCCTCGCATTGAGTCTTTTAGCCTTTTTGAGTATGAAGACGTCTTGATTTTTCCCGAAGGGCACCCCTTTGCTCAGCGCAAACAGATCAGTTTAGAAGAAATATTAAAAGAAAAATTGCTATTGCCTGGCACCCATACAATGACTCGAAAACGCATCGAAAACGCACTTCACAAAAAGGGACTTTCTCTGCAAGAAGCTCAAGAGGCTGGCAGCGTCTCGGTTCTCAAAGAGTTTGTTCGAATTGGTTTAGGCGTGGGAATCTGTCCCAATTACGCCCTTGACCCTGCAGAAAAAAAGCGGTCTCTACCTTTAGAGCCTCTGGGCGGGGGATTTAAACGAACCATTGCGCTAGGATGGCGCAAAGATCGTTATTTTACTCCAGCTGAAAAATCCTTTCTCAACTGGATTCGGAAAATGTAAACCCACCTTCACCTCACAACAATTCAAGGCTTTACTTCTAGAGGCCAAACCTTGTTTTGTTCTACCACCCAGGCGTGTAACTTCCAACGATCTATTAATTGTCTCTGAGTCATCGAATCCATTGGCACCGGTGTTTTCATCTCGTAAACATCTGTAGAATCATAAAAATGATTTTCTTGCACTTCTAACTCTTTGTTTAGAGTCAAATGATAACGCCCCTCAGAGGCGCTTTGCAAGAGATATCCCCTAAAGAATAAAGGATAACTTTCGCGGGCTGCAAACTCTGTTGAATCAAAAACGTTTCTTCCCAAAAAGGAATTTGCGGTTTCTATTCCCGCCAGAGACAACAAACTGGGAGCGATGTCAAGTTGAGTTACTGGTCGCTGTTCAAAATGGGGTTCTACGCGCCCAGGAGCGTATATCATCATGCCAATCCAAGTAGATTCCTTGTAAAGCCCTACACCAATACTCGATGTTCCGTGTTCATTGAGAGGAAAGCCGTGATCTCCCATAATGACAAAAACCGTATTTTTAAACCATTCTTGTTTAGACCATTCGTTGAAGGCTTTCTCTAAATGCCTTTCGGTGTATTTCATCGTTTGCGTCATTCTCTCAGCAAGTGTCGCCCCCTCTACCGCAACCTCCATTGTCGGCGCAGGGTTAAAGGGATAGTGATTAGACTTGGTGATCACTCCTGCCATAAAGGGTTGCTTCGTATTCATATTCGCCCCCAATTCTCGAGCCGTCACCTGAAATAAAGCGCTGTCATTTTCAGTCTCTCGCGAATAAAAATATTCATCGTACCACTTGCTCAACCAAATGGTCTGACCATCCCAACTCGGATCTGGGGCTGTAAAAAATCTTGTGTAATAACCTTTCTCTCTCAAAATTTCAGAAAGGGATTTAAAACGAGTTGAGGTAAAACCAGTGGCCATGTATTTATCAGGATGATCGGGAATAGAAAGTTGCGTGGTCATAAAAGCGCCTATCGTCGGAACTCCCGCCGCATTCGCTCGGGTGAATACTAAAGATTTCTTCGCCAGCTGATTGAGAAAAGGCGTGGCATCATACTTTGCCCCATAGGGTTTGAGATATCCCTGATGAAGCCCGCGGTGACTCTCTAAAAAAATCAACACGATATTAGGAGGCTCTTGATCAATCCCATCGCAATTTTGATCTCGGCCATCTTTGGCAATGTCAATCGCCCCTAGATGGCTAAGTGAATCAAGGTCATTGCAATCTTCGGCATAAGTGAAGCCATCTTGATCTTGGTCTAGCTGACAGATATCGAGTTGCGGTGAAGCTTGACAAATGTCCCGGCGGGGTTTTCTAAAATAAGGATATTCGGGTGACGGATAAAACCAATGCTCAGCAATTCCTTGCGAGAGTAATTCATCGTGTAGCTGACGAACCATTCTTTCGCGTTCTTCATCGGCCAATTGAAAAGCAGACTCAAACAATGAGTGATAATAAACAGAAATCACCGGAGCAAGACGCGCTTCGCGATGACCGCCCTTCCAAAGCACTTTGGTATACAAATTTCCCAAAGTCAGCAAAGAGATCAGCAAAATGGCATGGGTCTTTATCGACCAGCGCAAACGATTGCGCATGCTCCAATAAAGCACAGCCCAAGCCCCAAAGGCCACTCCAAATAAGCCGACAGGAAGATAGGGTATCGATTGGTCTTCGCTCAATAAACTTGCCAATTCTCGCCCCGAACTCATGTTTAAATAAGTCTGGGCCATATTTGGGGTAAAGTGCCCCCCCATAAAACGATAAAACTCGTGATCAATGACTGTAAAAATCAGCAATAACCCTTGCAAGGCGCAATAAGACCACCAGATCCATTTTTTCTTAAAATGAGAGTTTTTGACAAAGTAGGCCGCGAGCAACAAGGGAACAGTCGTCCAAGTCAACCAATTGAGATCAATGAAAATGGCGTGAAAGATATACCATTCCATCTTGCGCACAATGGGATTGCCAAAGGCATCCACTCGAACAAGGTGCAAAAAACGAAGCAAGCAGTGCGTCAGCCAAAGGGCCCAAAAGAGAAACACACACTGATAAAAAAAATGATTTCTTTTAGATCTAGAAAAATTCATAATCGTGCCCTACCATAGGATAGACACGCTAATATAGCTTTCAAGCGGCACTTTCAGCGCTTGCAATTTTCTCAGCTTCTTTGCGATAGGCTCTTTTGATTTGCGCCCCAAAGAGAGCAAGAATGCCAATACCCATAGATAAGAGAACAATTTTTAAGGTCTGCTGATTCACTCCCGAATCAACAATTTCTCTGCCCGCAACCCCTAGGTAAGTCTGCAGCGTCAGATGGGGAAGCGTTCCCAACAGAGAAGGTATCAGCAATTTGCGAATGGGCACTCGAGTCATAGACACCAGATAAGTGGTGAGCCCAAAGGGCGTTATTCCTGAAATGCGCAAATAAAAAAGCCATTTAAAGGGTGAAGTTTCTAAGACTTTGAGCAAAATCTCTAAACTTTTTTTTTCAGCGCGTTTTTTAGCAACTCTTTCTTTAAAAATCGTTCGACCCAGCACAAATAAAATCACCGTCGCCGAAACTAGCGACGGTACCATAATCACCATCGTCTTTCCAAAACCAATCAAGGCCCCCGACATGACCGTCAGCGGAGCAACGGGAATGCCAATAGCACATAATCCCACGTAAAGCACATAGAGAATGGCCCCACCTAGAATCCAATTTTTTTGTAATTCACGTTCGGCAAATTCGAGTAGAAAAACCCTGTATTCAAGAAAGAAAAATACAGCTATGGCGAGCAAGACAAACAAAAAAAGACTCTTCGTATTCAGCTTCACAACAAATTCCCGAGGTTAAACCATTTGACTCCACCACTAGATACAAAAATGGCCACCTAATGAACAGGTGGCCAAAATACAAGTTAGGAGATTAAGGGCTATTGAATCACTTTTTTACCGAGAACATCAATGGCAAATTCAAAGCTCAACTGATATTCTTTGGCCAAGGGTTCAGTGAGTATTAAATCAATTTGAACCTTCGTTGAGGGTTTCGAAGCGTCTTGAATTGATTTATTCAACTGAGAGAAGCCTGTCGCGTTGACAAAGACATTTTTAGCTCCAATCGAAATTCCATTGCTCAACATTGTAGGGGTAATCGAATTGGGCAAAGAATAAACCACTTGTTGTTTAACACCTTCAGTAAAACTACCCTCAACGGTCAGCTTATTGTTTGGATAATCGGCAACAAACTCAGCGGCATCGCCAGAATTCACCAATGTAATGGTTAAGTCTTCGATCTGCACGGTTCCCAATTGCAGATTTTCGTCTTGGATTTTTTGACGAATATCTGCAAGATCAACGGTGTGATAAAAGGTCAATACCGTTAGTCCTGACGCAAAGGTTTCAAAGCCGGTCGTATCTAATTGTTCAACCTTAACGGTTACGCCTGCGTCAATATTCGTATTCTCGTCAATTCCATCACCATTCGCGTCGGGGTCTGACCCGTTGTCAATGCCGTCGCCGTCCATGTCTGTGTCAACCTCGTTGAGAATGCCATCGCCGTCAATATCAGGATCAATCGAATTGTCAATTCCATCACCATCCATATCGGGATCTTCGGTATTAAGAATACCATCGCCGTCCATGTCGCCATCGAGTTCGTTAATGATACCATCGCCATCCATGTCAGGATCTTCGGTATTGAGGATACCATCGCCATCCATATCGGGATCTTCGGTATTGAGGATACCATCGCCATCAATGTCTGGGTCATCGATATTGGCAATGCCATCGCCATCAATATCATTATCACCAGTATTGAGAACGCCATCGCCGTCAATATCTGCATCATCAATATTGGCAATACCATCACCATCAATGTCTGAGTCGTCAATATTGGCAATGCCGTCGCCGTCAATATCGGCATCGTCGATATCGGCAATACCATCACCATCGAGATCCCCATTAGAAGCCGGCTGATTGCCTGATGTATTGACATCTTTTCCCGTATTTGTCGTCGCCTTGCCTTCGTTCGTATCTTCGCTGACGTTTTCTGTATTTTGCCCTTGGTTCGAATCAGCACCCGTATTAAGAGTTCCCTCTTGATTCTCATTGCCGATGAGTTTTTCGGCACCTTGAATATCGTCGGTTTTAAGTGTGCCACAGCCAATCAGACCGAGGGCAACACTCAACCCCAACAGGGTTAAAGTTTTGCTTTTCATTGTTTCTCCTTTGACTTGTATTGTAAGAAATTCAGAGTCGTCACCGATTGAGATCCGTAGGTATATCCCGTAAGAAAATCCCATCCCAAATGAGCGGTAAACTGCAGTCCAATCTCCAATCCATTGCGGCCATCTACTTCAATATTCGGCCGAATGACTTCATTATCTTCGATATGTAATAAAGAGCCACCCGAAGCCATTTTCGAGAAGCCATAACCTAAATGCGCGAGCAATTCTATTCGACTAAATTTTTTACCCACCAACGCGAAAAGGCGCCCTACATGCCCGTGAACATCTAGTGTGCCCGCATAGGTTTTGCCCGGTGTAAAAGCAAAGGCCCAATAGGTGTAATTAAAGCCCAAGCTGAAATCAACGGGCGAGCCGCCTTTAACGTAATGTCCTAAATCGTGAATAACGCCTGCGCCCAAATCCCACAAATTCAATTTGTTGCCGTCGCTCAACAAACCGCTCAACGGAAGCCAGAGACCTCTGAGTTTATATTCGAAATAGTCATGGCGAAAGCCCGTTTCTAACTGAGCGAAGGGCATGACCACAAAATTGGCCAAAAAACCGTCTTCTGCAGACTCTCGTATCGTTGTGAAGCTGTTGTTTTGCTGATCGACCAAAACTTTTTCAAAAGTCACCTGAGTTTTAGGGCCAAAAATGGTAGGAACTTTTTTGGTTTGAGGATCGCTATAGGGGCAGGGAATGCCTTGGGCTTCTGCCTCGGCACAATTTGAACTTTCGCTGCGTGAATAGAACTGATCATCCCTTTGCAAAAAGGCAAAAATCAAAGGCATTCCAAAGGTATAACCCAATTCTTTCTCTACACTCGCTGAGCTAAACCAAGCGCTATTGTAGATAGAGCCCATAAAGGTTGCGATCGGTTGAACATAACCTGGTTTGCTCTCGAAAGCTTTGATCGTGGCATCAAGTGCGGCAGAATAAACGTGAGAAGTGGCCAGTCCCAAAAGAACAAAAGCCTTAAAAATCTTTATCATTGCGTTGCTGGGGTTAAACTGCAGTGCCTTCAATCTATATCTCCAGAGCTCTCTTGAGTGTGAACTAAATCACTCGAAGAGGATTTAGTTGTCTTTTTTTTTGTAGCGCGCAAGTGTTTTGCTCCTTTGACCAACTCCTGCGTCATGCCAAATAATAATTTCACCTCTTGCCGAGTCGGTTGAATCCTCTCAACGAGACGGCGCATAAAAGCCCCTTTGCGAAGATCGCCAAAATAGTGAGGAGCTAGCCCTAATAGATGCTCAGCAAGCGCCGCTAACTCTTGACGAGTTGCCAACGTTCTCGATTTTTTATCTCGAGGGCGCGTCACTTCGCGCTGCCGTCCCACCGCTTCATAGAGCCCTAAAGAGGCCGCCTGCCCTAAATTGAAGCTCATACCATCAACCGCCGGAATGTAACAGGTCGAATTGCACTTGGCGATTTCATCGCCAAACAGCCCTTGAGATTCTCGCCCAAAAACCAACGCTACCGATTGAAAATCGACGACTCTTTCTGCCAATTCTGTTGCGGGATATTCCTTTGAGGTCCATTCGAAATTCCGACGACTAAACGCCACCGCATGCTCGCACCCTTGCAAAGCCTCGTCGAGCTCTGTATAAAACTTCGCGTCATCGAGTTCTCTCTTTGCCGAAGTTCCAGTAATATAAGCAGAGCTATGCATGCTCAAAAACCTTTCGCTGACAATTCGCAATTCACTGACACCAAAACATTTCATCGCTCGAGCCACAAAACCAATATTCCTAGGCTGTTCGGGATCTACGAGAATCACACACACTTGAGAAGGAGTCAAAGCACACCCCCAAATTGGAGCACCGCCCAAGGCAGCAACAACCAGATGATAAAGGTAACGATACGGTAATAAAATGCGCCATAAGTGTTCACGAGGTTCGGCAAATACCGTTTACCCAACGTTTCCAAAATCGCACTAAAAAAAACGAGTCCCACGATAAGGTGCAAACCAGGCACCCAATATCCCCTGTATAGCAAGGTCACATCTAAGGCTAAAGCGAGGGGGCCACCCATCCATTGGGTATAAAGGTCAAATTTTTTCATATTAAAGAGAGGTCTTTGCCACAATAGACAGGGTGGGAAGCCAGCTTTTTGAGAAAGGCCCATTGATGGGCCACGACACATTGATATGGTTAACAATACCCAAGGTCGATTTGGTTAGGCCCAAGCGAAGCCCCAAGCCCACTCGATAATCTAAGGCATTCCAAGGTAAATTTTTCCACTGTTGCGCCGACTGCCCTCCGTTGACAAAAATCGCCATCACAGGCATTGTCGTTGCCCACTCAAAGCTGGGAAAATAGCGTTGCTCAAATTGAAACCAAAAAACCGACGCTCCCGAATAGTAGAAGTCGGGAAAGCCCGTCAACCCCTCAAAGCCTCCTAATGTAAATTGTCGAGCGGGAGCCGAGTTATAATAAGACTTCCACTCAGACTGCAAAACCGTGGTAAAATCCGCCGATTCTCTAAACTGACTTTCGAGTTCCGTCACAGAAAGCCCATCCAAAACATCCCCTTCAAATTCATAAAACTCATTAAAAAAGCGGCTGCGCACAAACCAGCGATCAAGCAAATACGTTGAAAACCCCGCAGCTTGCTGAAATCGCCACTCTTCACGGCGGGCCCCTAAGGATTTAAAGTTTTTCAAGATTCCCACAAAAGCCCAAGGGCCAAGCTCTAGGTCTTCAACCCACTTGACCTTGCGAAAGTTTTGCACCTTTTCATAGCGTTTTTGGCGAATCAACGCCGAAAGCCCAAAGCCCGAATTGCGCCGAGTCCAAAGGGGCTGTCGCTCAGAAGAGTCTAAATAAAAAGTTTCTCCCCAACCTTTGACTCCCACATATTTCTCTTGACCGCCATCAGCATAACGAGCGTAGTATTCATAAAGGGCATTGAGTTCAAACTGTGTTTTGCCAGGAACAAAGAATTTATAATAGCCCTTTAGAGTGTCTAAACGAGTGCCTTCATAAGCATAAACCGGTATGCCCTCATCGTGAGAAATTCCCAAAGGATAACTCCAAGGACTGTCGTTCTTTAAACGCCAGCGGGTATTCATGTCTCGATCCCAATAGCGATATACCGTCGATTTTTGAGTGAGAAATTCAATAGAATAAGAATGGCGGTCTACACTTTCAATCAGTGGATGGGCGCTTTTGGTGTAATAAGAATAGCCATCTGTTGTTTTTGAAGCCACGATGTCGACTCGATTGCGCTTAAAGGGAAAGTGATTTAGACCTGCCAGACCATACCAGAGATCCCTTTCGAGTTGGTGACTGTAAAAAAAGCCAACCTGGTGCCCCAATCCTAAGGTATTGTATTCGACCAAACCCACCGACCAAAGCCACTCGGATTCTTTAGACACCGAGATGGGAATATTCGTTGTCCACTTATCCGAAGTCGTTACCTTTGCCAGAACTTTTTGATTTTCACTATTTCTAAAGAGTTCAATGCGCGCATCTGCCAAAAAAATCTGTTTGCGTAAAAGTCTCTCCGTTTCTGAGATCAGAGATTGCCGAGTGCTGTCTCCCACAGCAAAAAGCAAATTATCAACAATCACCCCTTGTCGAGTTTTAAACCTGAGATGATTTGCCGCTTGATACACCCAATTTTCAGCTTCTGAATATTTAACCACATCATCAAAGGCATTGTTAATTTGATACGCAATAGAATCAACGACAAAGACCTCTGAACTGTCGGGTTCAAAATTCAACCACTCTCCCCTCGCTATACTTTGAAGGGATAAAAGCAACATCAACAGAACAACCATGCGGGCCTCTCGTCTCAAAAAAAAATGAATTTGAGAAATCATAAGCCGAGTTCTGTATTCCCGAAGGAATGATGGTCATCTATCTGGGACTCCTGTTACCAGAAGCCTCAAGCAACCCACCCGAAGGTCGAGGGAATCGAACAAATTCCCCTTCGAAAAGTTCCCTTCTGCTTGGTCTTGCACCAGATGGGGTTTACCCTGCCATTGTTGTCGCCAACAACGCGGTGAGCTCTTACCTCACCATTTCACCCTTACCCGAAAACAGGCGGTATATTTTCTGCGGCACTTTCCGTCTTTAGAAGATTTATCTACCAAAGCCTGGACGTTATCCAGCATCTTGTTCTGCGGTGCTCGGACTTTCCTCTGATAAAATATCAGCGACCATCGATTTCTCAAATTCTGACTAAAGTTAACTATTTACTGGTAAAACTCCTGATAATTAATTACAATCCATCATGGAGGAAAAGCATGGCCGCCGTTAATCTTATCGCACTTGTAGACGATGACGAAGTTCATCAATTCACCTTGAAAAAGCAGATTGAGTTTTCTAATCTCTCTAACGAAATTGCCGTATTTAGCGATGGAGAAGAGATTTACACCTATATCGAAAATAACGTAGATCACCCTGCAAAATTGCCTGATGTTATCTTCCTCGACATCAACATGCCCATCATGGACGGCTGGGACTTTATCTCTGAATACAGACGGATTAAGCCCCGCATCACCAAAGAGGTCTCCATTTTTATGGTTTCCTCTTCTATTCGAGAAGAAGACATTCGAAGGGCAAAGGGAATTCCTGAAATTTCTGATTATATCGTCAAACCTATTTCTTCACAAACCTTGTTTAATCTGATTCAAAATGCCAACACCAATGCCTAGATAAAAATGCATTGGCATTGGGTTTGCTTCTTGTAATAGTTAATTCGGATGTAAATGCCTGTTTCACCCCAAACAAGCCAAAAGAATCCCGATATAGTGGACATATTGGCAAATAGGTGTGTCAAAATGACAAAGGAGTTCAAAAATGTCAACCAGCCCTCGAGTGGAAACCCCAACTTTACCTTTTCCTGTTCCCCAGGGCCTAGCCCCTATTGATTTGCGATTAAATCGTTTTCTTAAGCGTGAGTTTGGCGAAGGCTTCGCGGTTCCCGAACTCATTGATCTCGTTCAACCCGAGCAAGCTCGTCTGTTGTCTCTGCCCACTGACAAAAACGAATTCATCAGCAAATATGTGAGCTCTTATCGCGTTATGCAGGGCGTTTTACACAATCCACTGTCAGACCGCCGCACCACTAAAGGGAGCTTTCACGTCTCTGAAGAGGGCATGGCCATTGCCGATGACAAATTGAGAGTGCCTAAAGCCACTTTTCAAAAAATGCTCGAAGCGGCTTTTCAACTGTGTTCTGAATCTGCCCCTCTACCTTATAATTCAGAAGAATCTTTTGTCGGACTTGTCTTGCACCCTCTAGTTAAACCTGAAATTCCTGGAATACAAAAAGAAATGCGTTCTGAAATTCGCTTTGTGGTTCCTGGAGGTATGGTTTCGAATCTCGACTTTGTCGAAAATATCTTTGGCAATCCCGGAGACACCCGACTTCCCGAAAATGACATTTTATATAAGGTCGGCTCATTCACAGGTGTGACAGGCATGGTCGTCCTCGCTCCTCAGCTCACCGAACTCACCAAAAAAGAATTGGGGCTTCCTCACATTTCTGAAGCCTCTGAAAAACAAAAAGACCAAGGCATGTGCTGGACTGAAGAAGACGAGCTCTACAATGGCGGCAATCCCTTTAAGTGCACCCATCGCACCGAAGAAGGTTGGGTGATTACTCTTATTGCCGATAATTACTTCGGATATTGCAAAAAAGAAGTAAAAACTCAAATCAGCTTTGCTACAAACCTTCTCGGCAATTCTGAAGAAGAACACGCCGGGGGGGCCTTAGTCTATCCCGCTTATAATCTGGGCGAGTACTTTGCCGAAGACAGCCGCATTCACAAAAACAATTCTTATACCTATGAGTGGGTGCTCGAAACTTACAAAGAGCAGTTTAATGCTCAGCCCGAAGGCTATGCCATTCACAATCAATATCCCGACATTTTCTTAATTCGCGAGAATGCCTTTATCGACGTTCTCTCACTCACCATCTCATGGATAGAAAATGATCAAAAACAAATTATCCCCCTGCAAAAGAACATCACCTATCTGCATCCATCGGGTTATAAAATCGAACTTTGCAAACACGAATCTACACAAAGTTGGCATTTGACAGGCACGGTGGCTGAAGGCGTCTTTTTGCACAAGCCCTCTACGGTCTCGGGGGGAGGTAAATCCGAAATTTCAAAATCTATTCAAGATTTGATTTTAGGGCAAAACTTCTATGTGAACGATCTAGATGCCGAGCTCGACGCCGCCGAAGTGATCATCAATAAATATTATGGCGACCGATACAAAGACCCTGCCAAAAACAACTCTGAGGCCTCAAATCGACCTTTGATGAGCACAAAAAGAAGTTTGGGATCTGTCATCAAAATGTTGACCCCTAGCCCTGAGTACAAAGAAGAATACAACCAATGGTTAAGAAAGATCCCTTCAAACATTAAGCAACTTGTGCTTTGCGTTAAACGCTTTCACCAGCCCGACTGGGGAACCAATTGGCGATCGCTCTTTAGCGTGGATATTCTCGATAACGAACCGGGTCACGAGTTGAAATTTAAAGGCCAAAAGGTAACCGCTCGTTATTTGAGAATTGGCCTGAACTCTGATGGCAGTTGGAGAACCTTCCGCTTGCGTCAAGACTTTATGCCCGCCACCAAGATTCAAACTGAAGATGATATTTCTGTTTCGACCGTATACCCCGGCGATGCCGTACCTAGTCTTCTTCCCGAAGAACAAAAGTCATCGGTTAAGGTCGTCGTCAATTGCGAAAATAAACTTTTCCAACGTCCTGACGAAGCCATTCACAAAGGCTTAGATCGTCAGACCGAGTCAGACTTTAGCGGAGAAAACGTCTTTTTTTCTAACTACGAGCCTCTCAAAGCAACTACAGCCAATGAGCTCATGTCTAATATTATCGAATTTGAAAAATTCACCCCTCCCCTCTCTAAAACCATTCGAAAAGCCTCGAAGCTCAGCAAAGATCAATACTTCGTATCCACCTCTCACCCTCGTGTGGTTGGAGACAGCATCACTAAGAATGTGCGCTATCTGCAAACCCGTCCAGATATGGAGAATCCCCGCCCCCGCTTTTTAAGCGAATTGGGAACTCGTCTGTTTAGAAAAATGGATCCCACTCAACCTTTGATCCATCCCGCTCATAGCCTGTTAATCGGTCGAAGAAACAATCCGCCTTCGCAAGGAATTAAAATGTTGGCCGTATACGGGCCGATTCACTACCAAGAAATTCCCGAATTGATGATGGATTGCATTGCCACCCTTTCAGGCAAATCTCCCTCGACCACAGGTTTTGGTTCTGAGGGTGCGCTGACCAAAGGCCCCTTCAACATGCTTCGTCCGGTATCTGACATCAACGCTGCTTTGATTGGAGCCATTCTCACAGGCCTGCCCGGTTATTCGACAGCCTGTGGATTTATTGGACCCAACTACCAAGTAGACCACGACATCAGTTATTGGGTTCCCGAACTTTGGTCTCGAATGAGTCCGCAAGAAAGAAACCCTCAATACCTCATCGAAAAAGGATTTCTAGAAAAAGTCGAAGACTTTGACTATGCCGGACAACGCATCCCCGCTTCGCGTTTGGGATATCGAATCAATCAAGAATTTTTGAAACATTTTGGCGGACGTATTTTCACAAATCCCGATGGCGTTTTTCCTATGGACATGCTCAAGCCCGAACTGCAAAACGCTAAGGACTATGCCGAAGGTATTCAATACATTGCCGAATCTCAGGCTGAGGTGGCAAAATCTTGGTTCTCTGACGGAAGTATTGAAGAAGCCTGTCCTCCGCTCAAAGCTTTGATTCATATTATGGTCGAAGGTCACTATGATGGAAAGACTTTGGGCGACGACGAGATTCGCTATATGTTTACCGCAGACTACGTGCTCAACTCAGACTGGTATAAAGAAAGAGTCATTGCGTCACGAGATTTTGCGTTGCAAGTTCTCGAACTTCAAAAGGCACAAATTTCTGCCTCTGAATTATTGAGTTCAGCGGATAAAGCGGACAAACTTAAAGAGCTGGACCAACAAATTGATAACCTGCGCAATAACCCCTCTCTCTTAGGAACCACAGGTCGCAATCCAAGTCTTGCCTGATTCAATTTCCCAAATATTCTCTCGGGGCTGTCTCAAAAGTTTTGAGATAGCCCCTTTTTTTGTTTCCATAAATGATTTGATTCTCTATTGTTTAGATATGAAATCATTTGCCGATAAAGTTCCAGTTTTCAAAGCCTACCATCAAGATCAATTAACCTTTTTGCCGCAAGCCATTGATGATTTAATTCCCGAAAGTCATCCCGTGCGCATGGTTAATGCAATTATAGACGAACTTGATTTTACTAAACTCATAAAAGCTTATAAGGGTGGGGGCACGTCAAGTTATCATCCAAAGATGATGTTCAAGGTGATTGTTTTTGCTTACCTAAGCAACATTACTTCAACTCGTCGCATGGAGGCCGCCCTTAAAGAAAACATTCACTTTATGTGGATAAGTGGCAAGAGTTTTCCTGACCATAACAGTCTTGCGAGATTTAGAGCTAATAGACTTAGACATTGCT